>CALFMQ010000360.1 GCA_937879825.1 uncultured Phycisphaerales bacterium | reverse complement strand
AGCGGCGAGAGCCGCTCTACCCAGGAGGTGTCTGATGAGTTCCAAGTCCACTCGTAATGCTTTGATGACAGCGCTCGGTCTGGCGACCGCGGCCGGTCTCGTGTTTGCTCCCGGCGCGGCGACGAACGCCGTGGCGTCCGGCGACAACAACTTCGCGGATCTGCCCGATGAGATCACGCTGACGGGCGTGGTTCGCGACTTCCGCGCCCGCAACGAGAGCAACGGGCATCCCGACTTCGAGATGTCAGGTTCGACCGAGGCGGGCTACGGCCACTACGTCGGCATGGTGCAGACATCGCTCGACAGCGACAAGAAGCCGGTCGCGGGCGGGCGGAAAGCTCACAAGATCTCGGTCAACTGGACCGACTCGCAGAACCGCCCGATCAATCCCGCGCTGTACAACCCGCAGCTCGGCGACAAGGCGGGCTCGTGGTCAAAGGACATGTACACGGGCTGGATCACGTCCCCGGATCAGTTCGGGCAGTGGTTCCGCACGACGCCCGGTGTGAACACGGCCAAGCCGCTCAGCATCACGCTTCATCGCGTGGATGGCACCAACCGCTACGTGTTCGATGACCGCGAGGACCCGGCGTACTCGGGCCAGGGCTTCTTCCCGATCAACAACGACCTCTTCGGCAACTACGCGAGCACCGGCAAGAACTTCCACTTCACCTATGAACTCGCGACGGACTTCGTCTACCTGCCCGGCCAGGGCCAGGTCTTCACCTTCCGCGGTGACGACGACGTCTGGGTCTTCGTGAACGACCAGCTCGTGATCGACCTCGGCGGCGTGCACTCCGCGGCCACCCAGACGATCGAACTGGATCGTCTGACAAACCTCCGTGCGAACCAGGTGAACTCGCTCCGGTTCTTCTTCGCCGAGCGTCACACGACGCAGTCGAACTTCCGGATCGAGACGACGATCAACCTTCGGACAGCGAAGCTGCCGAACACTTCGGCGCTCTACGATTGATCTAGATCGCGATCGGGGTCAACGCCCCAGTTGAACACCTCCGGCGCCCGTTCCTGATGGAGCGGGCGTCTTTTCGTTTTGGGGTCAATCGGAGGACTCGACGGGCAGGCCGCGGGCGGTCCACCCTTCGTAGCCCTCTTCCATGAGGCGGACATCGGAGTAGTCGAGCGAGAGCAGGCGCTTCGTCATGGCGCGCGCTGAAGCGGAACCCGGGTTCTCGGCGTAGACGAAGATGGTCTTGTATCCCTCGAGGCGCGGGTCGCGGCGTTCACCCGATACATCCCGGAGGCGGAAGTTCCTGGCGCCGGGCAGGTGACCCGCGGCGAAGACCTCCTCGGGGCGGGTGTCCATCACGAGGATGCCCTTGGGCTTGTCCGCGGTCTTGGTCATGACCTCGGCGGCGGAAACGGGGCGGATGCTCTGGTCGGAGATTTTGGGGGCGCAGGACCCGCAGAAAACGACGGAAAGTGCGGCTCCCAGCACAATCGATGAGGCGGAATAGCGTTTGGCTTTCATGGCGGGCCAAGAATACTCGCAATCGTTGATGTGTTGTCACGGTATGAGTCAGCACGGCGGCGGGACGATCGGCGGGCGGAGTGGTTGACATGACCTGGCGCAAGTACAATGGAGCCATGCACTTACTGCACACGATCCTGATTGTGGTCGGCGTGGCGGGGACGGCTTTGGCTCGCCAGCCGGACAACGGGTTCCGCCCTTCCGGCGGCGCGCCGGACGGGAGCCGCCTTGTTTCGATGGATGTGATTCTCGATCACTCGGCGGTTGCGCCGGGTAAGGAAGCGATGCTCGCGGTGCGGTACCGGATCGAGACGGATTGGCACCTGTACTGGCGGAATCCGGGCGAGACCGGGCTGCCGCCGGGCGTGAAGTTCGAAGCGCCCGAATGGCTGACGATCGGGGAGCCGCTGTGGGCGGCGCCGGAGCGGCACGAGATGCCGGGGCCGCTGGTCGATTTCATTTACGAGAAGGAACTCCTGTTGCTGTTCCCCGTGACGGTTTCGGCGGATGCGCCGGTCGGCGGCGAGGGGACGGTCAAAGCGACAAGCGACTGGCTGGTATGCCGGCGCGAATGCCTGTTCGGGGGCGGCGAGGCGACGCGGAGCGTGACGGTGGCGTCGTCCGCGACGAGGTCGGCCGCGGCGGGCGTGATCGAGGCGTGGCGGGCGAGGGTTCCCAGGCGTCTGGACGAGGTCCGCGATCCGCCGGTGCAAGTCGACTGGAAGGGGCCGACGCTCGTGATCGAGGCGCCGGGGGCGGACCGGATTACGTTCTTTCCGTTCCAGACCGACGACGACGAGGCGATGCCGGGTGATCTGGTGCGCCAGGGGGTTGCGGAGGGCGAACGGCTTGAGGTGGCGTACAATGAAGACCATCTGCGCGATGCGCCGCGTGTGCGGGGCGTCGTGACGATTGAGCGCGGCGACGAGACCTCCTCGTGGGAGTTCGAGTTGGCCACGCGGCGGACGGGGAGGGACTCGTCCGATTGAAGAGTGAACAATCCTGACGCCCGTGTGACTCCGCTGAGGATCAGCGGGGGCGGCGCGTCGCAACAGGTATATGGAGACTCGACATGAAGGCACGGAAACTCGGCATCTTTGGTGCGGCGATGACAGCGATCGCTGCTACGGCCCTGACGGTGAGCACCGCGACGGGCGGGCCCGAGCACGCGGAGCACGCCCAGCATGCGGCGATCGGCGAGAAGGCGCCCGACTTTACGCTGCAGGACGCCAGCGGCAAGACGCACAAGTTGTCGGACTACACCGCTGCGGGCAAGACGGTTGTGCTGGAGTGGTTCAACCCGAAGTGCCCGTTCGTGGTCCGTCATCACGAGACCAAGACGACCTTCAATGACCTCTACGAGAAGTACAACACGAAGGACGTGGTGTTCCTGGCGGTCAACTCCTCGAACCGCGACTCGGGCGTGTACGGTTTCGACGCCGAATACGCCAAGAAGTGGGGCATCGAGTACCCGATCCTGATCGATGAGTCGGGCGAAATCGGCAAGATGTACGGCGCCAAGACGACGCCTCACATGTACGTGATCGACGCGAGCGGCGACCTTCGCTACATGGGCGCGATCGACAATGATCAGCGCGGCAACATGTCGGGCGATGAGTATGTGAACTATGTCGGGCAGGCGCTGGATCAGATCCTGGCGAACGAGTCGGTTTCGGTTTCCGAGACCAAGTCGTACGGCTGCTCGGTGAAGTATCGCAAGTAACTCGATCGACGAGGTCGATTGCAGCAAGACGCCGGCCGCCCACCCATCGCGGGAGGGGCGGCCGGTTTGTTTTTCGGCGCGGGTCCGGCCCCGTCAGGCGGTTTGCTTGGGCGCGAGCGCGCGCGAGATGGCGGCTTCGGCGAGCAGGTCGACGGGGTCGAAGACGGGAATCGGGCTGGAGTCGGAGTTGATCAGCATCGGCGCTTCTGATGAACCGAGCACGACCGCTTCGCATCCGCGGTCGGCGAGCGAGCGGACGACGCGGAGGACCCGGTCACGCGACTCGGCGCGGACGCGTCCTTTGACGGCTTCGGAGAAAATGATTCGGTTGACCTCGAAGGTGTCCTCGTCCGGGGGGACGAGGAGGTGGATGCCGCGGAGGCCGAGGACGGTCTGGTAGGTGGACCCTGAGGTGACGAACTTCGTGCCGATGAGTCCGACCTTGCGGCACCCGTTGTGCTGGAGCTGCCCGGCGACGAGATCGATCATGTTGAGCCAGGGGATGGGAGAGTGGGCCTCGGCCAAGTGAATCGCGTGGTGGCAGACATTGTCGGGCAGGACGCAGAAGTCGGCGCCGATGTGGGAGAGGGCGATCGCGGAGTCGCGGAGGAGTTCGGCGATTCGCGGCCAGTCGTCTTTGGCCAGAGCCTCGAGGTAGGAGGAGAACGGGCGGTTGTGCAGCGAGACGAGGGGGCGCTTGTCCGGATTCTCGACTTCGGCGGCGCGCCGCCCGATGATGCGATAGCAGAAGGACGAGCCCTCCGGGCTTACTCCCACGATGCCGATGTGTCTGGGCAACTGCGAGTCCTTTCCGCGCCCGGGGGAGGGCTGGGCGCGCCCCATGCGCACCTGAGCATGACAACCCTAGCATACGCCGATGACCAATCGGCATGAAAGCGGAGTCGGAGCGGGAATGAGCCCCTTCGAGGTGCTGGGGTTCGAGGCGCGGTTCGATCTGGACCCGGCGGCGATCGACTCGGCGTGGCTGCGAGCGGCGGCGATGTGCCACCCGGACCGGGTCGGGGATGGGGCATCGGGGGGCGGTCGGACGGTCGCGGCGGTGAATCGGGCGCGGGCGGTGTTGATTGATCCCGAGCGGCGCGCCGAGGCGCTGGTGACGCACTTTGGGGGGGCCTCGCGGGAGGAGGACAACGCGCTGCCCGAGGGGTTTCTCGCGGAGATCTTCTCGGTTCGCCAGGAGATGGAGGAGGCCAAGGAGTCGGGGGACAGGGAACAGATCGCCGCGTTTGAGCGCTGGGCGGACGGGCGGCGCGGGGACTACATCCGCGAGGTGGCGGAGCAGTTCGACGCGGTCGGGAGCCCGCCCCAGACGGAACGGCTGGCGCAGATCCGTCGGACGCTCAATGCGTGGCGGTACATCGAGCGGATGATCGAGCAGCTGGCGGATTAGGCGAAGTCGAGCGCGAGATCGAGCGCGGGCGAAGAGTGCGT
>CALFMQ010000359.1 GCA_937879825.1 uncultured Phycisphaerales bacterium | reverse complement strand
CAGCCGGTGTACGTGCGCGCGGCGCGGAACTTCGGGATCACGGGGATGGCGTTGTTCCGGCGGGTGGTGCTGCCGGCGACCCTGCCGCAGATCATCACTTCGCTGCGGATTTCGCTGGGGATCGCGTGGCTGGTTGTAGTGGCGGCGGAGATGATCGCGGTGACGAGCGGGCTGGGGTTCTTGATTATCGATGCGCGGAACGCGGGCAAGCGGTATGACCTGGTGATCGCGGGCATGGCGATGATCGGGGTGATCGGGTTGCTGCTCGATTTGATGTTGCGTCGGCTGGAGCGATTCGACGAGGTGCGGTGGGGGTATTCGAACCGATGAGCGCGGCACGGGCACATCCGGGATTGAACGGGCACGGCGCGGCCGGGCCGGGGGGGCGCGATCCGATTATTGAGGTGCGCGATGTGTGGATGTCGTTCCCCGGCAAGAAGATGGGCGACGCGGTGCACGTGCTGGAGTCGGTGAACCTGAGGGTGCACGAGGGCGAGTTCGTGGTGATCGTTGGGCCGTCGGGGTGCGGGAAGTCGACGCTGCTCAACGCGATCGGCGGATTCGTGCGGCCGACGGCGGGGGAGGTGATTGTTGAGGGTGCGCCGGTGGCGGGGCCGGATGCGCGGCGGATTTTCGTGTTCCAGGAGAACGGCGTGTTCCCGTGGCTGACGGTGGAGCAGAACATCGCGTTCGGTCTGGATGCGCACGCGCCGGAGAAGCGGCGGGAGATCGTGGCGCATTACATCGAGTTGGTGGGGCTTGGGGGGTTCGGGAAGTCGTACCCGCGCGAGTTGTCGGGGGGGATGCGTCAGCGTGTGGAGATTGCCCGGGCGATGGCCGCCAATCCGCACATTATTTACATGGATGAGCCATTCGGGGCGCTGGACTTCATTACGCGGCTCAAGATGCGGAGCGATCTGGTGTCGCTGTGGCAGCGTGAGAAGAAGACGGTTCTGTTCGTGACGCACGATATTGAAGAGGCGGTGCAGTTGGCGGATCGGGTGCTGGTGATGAGCCGGCGTCCGGCGACGGTGCAGGAGGAGATCCGTGTGGATCTCGAGCGGCCGCGGGACCTGGACTCGAAGGGTTATATCGAGGCGCGGGACCGGGTGTTCCGTTCGATGGGGATGAGTCTGCGGGTGGGATCGGAGGAGGGGTCGGGGGGGGGCGGGGGCGGCGCAGGGGTAAGATTGCTCCATGCGCGAAGTGATGCGGTTGATCGATGCGAACGCGAACCGGGCGCGGGAGGCGCTGCGGGTGATGGAGGACGGTGCGCGGTTTTTGCTGGATGACGCGGCGCTGTCGGGGGAGATCAAGGGGATTCGGCATGATCTGGCGGCGGTGATGCGGGGGTTTGCGCCGGATTGCGCGCTGGCGCGGGACACGCCGAACGATGTGGGGACGGGGATCACGACGGGCGCGGAGATGGAGCGGGCGGGGGTGGGGGAGGTTGTTGTTGCGGCGGGGAAGCGGCTGAGCGAGGCGCTGCGTTCGCTCGAGGAGTATGCCAAGACGGTTGAGCACGGCGGGGGCGGCGCCGCTGCGCGATTCGAGCAACTGCGTTATCGCGGGTACGAGGCGGAGCGGCGGTTGGTGGTTTCACTTGCGATGGGGAATCGTGGGGGGGCGAAGCAGTGGACATTGTGTGTGCTGGTGACGGAGTCGCTGTGCAGGCGGTCGTGGCTGGAGATTGTGCGCGAGGCCATCGAGGGCGGGGCGGATTGCATCCAGCTGCGGGAGAAGTCGCTGGGCGATGGCGAGTTGCTAGCA
>CALFMQ010000358.1 GCA_937879825.1 uncultured Phycisphaerales bacterium | reverse complement strand
TCTTCTCGGCGACCATGCCCGCCTCGATCCGCACGCTCGCCGACCGAATCCTCCGGGAGCCGGAGTTCATCCAGGTCGATCCGGTGGCCTCGACCGCTAAGGCGATTCAGCAATCCGTGCACCGCGTCGAGAAGGGCGACAAGCCGCACCTCCTCACCGAGATGCTCTCGGCGCCCGAGGTTGAGCGCACGCTGGTGTTCACGCGGACCAAGCACGGCGCGGACAAGCTGGTCAAGGGGCTCCGGCGATCGGGAATCCACGCCGACGCGATTCACGGCAACAAGAGCCAGAACGCGCGCACGCGGGCGCTGGACGCGTTCCGGTCGGGGCGCACCGCGGTGCTCGTCGCCACCGACGTCGCGGCTCGCGGCATCGATGTCGATGGCATCACCCACGTCTTCAACTTCGATATCCCGATGGATCCCGAGACTTATGTCCATCGCATCGGACGCACCGCCCGCGCGGGCGCTTCGGGTGTGGCGGTGTCGTTCTGCAGCATCGAGGAAGCGCCCTATCTCCGCGCCATCGAGCGCCTGATCGGGACGACGCTCGCCGTCGGCGGGCATTCAGATCGACCGGAGCGGAAGCCCGCCGGCGTGGCGACCGCCGCGGCTCCGCGGGCGACCGACGCGCCGAAGACGGCGGCCCCGTCCCCCGCTCGCCCGGGGAAGAAGCGGCGCCGGGTGCACCGGTCCGAGATCGGCCTGGCGGCGCCGAACGCCGGCGCATCGACAAGAAAGCCCCGCACGCGCTCGGCGCGATCCAGATGAAAGCAGGCGCAAGGATGCATGACACCCGGACAACCGATCACGGGATGGCGGACCTGGAATGCCACGATGATGCGCGCGTGGATGTCACGACGCGGGTCGTCAACCTGATCGCGGTGACGCTCCCCATCATCGGGCTCATCGCCGCGTTCATTCTGCTCTGGGGCGTGGCCTTCAGTTGGGTCTACCTCATGATCCTCGGTGTGATGTATGTCCTGACCGGGCTCGGCATCACCGTGGGCTATCACCGCTACTTCACGCATCGCAGTTTCAAGACCAGCGCCCCTGTTGCGGCGACGCTCGCGGCGCTGGGTTCGATGGCGGTCGAGGGGCCGATTCTCCAGTGGGCCGCGGTTCATCGCAGCCACCATCAGCACTCGGACAATGACAACGATCCGCATTCGCCCCATACACACGGATCGGGGGTCTGGGGCGTGCTCAAGGGCTTCTGGCACGCGCACATGGGATGGCTCTTCCGGTCCAAGACGCGGGGGCTGGCGCGATATGTCCCGGACCTCCGGCGCGAGCGTCTGACGCGATGGATGAGCCGCCTCTTCCCGCTGTGGGTCGTCCTCGGTCTTGTCATCCCCGCCGTGCTTGGCGGCGTCCTGACGCTCAGTTGGACCGGCGTTCTGCTCGGTTTCATCTGGGGCGGTCTGGTGCGCATCTTCCTCGTTCACCACATCACATGGAGCGTGAACTCTGTGTGTCACATCTGGGGATCGCGCCCGTTCCGCAGCCATGACCACTCCCGGAACAATCCGATCTTCGGCGTGCTCGCGTTCGGCGAGGGGTGGCACAACAACCACCACGCGTTCCCGACCTCGGCGCGCCACGGCCTCAGGTGGTGGCAGCTTGATATCAGTTACCTTGTTATCCGCGCCATGGCCGTGTTCGGTCTGGTGAGCGAGATTCGCATCCCGACGCCTGAGCGCATCGCCGCCAAGCGCCTTACATGAGTCAATGCTCAACGGAGCATGTTCAGTGGGCATCGCAAGTATCGCGATGCCAGTTAATCGACCGTCGCGCCTCTGAATGAATCGCAGCACGACTGTCAGGACCCTTTGGAGATTTACTGTGAAACTCTATGTCGGAAACATGGCCTTCAGCACCACAGCCGATTCGCTGCGCGACGCATTCAGCCAGTTCGGAGACGTTCAGGACGTTGTCATCATCACCGATCGCGAGACCGGACGCCCCCGCGGCTTCGGCTTCGTGACCATGAGCGATGACGACGCCCGCGCCGCGATGAACGGCCTCAATGGCAAGGAAGTCGACGGTCGCACCCTCAATGTCAACGAGGCCCGCGAGAAGACCGACGCCCCCCGTGGCGGCGGCGGCGGCGGATACCGCGGTGGCGGCGGCGGTGGCGGGCGGGGCGGTCGCCGCGACGGCGGCTGGTAAGCACCCGCCGAGTTCTTGCGGTCGCGTTAACTTAGTTCTCTTGCACGCCGCACCTTTGGTGCGGCGTTTTTCATGCGCGCGGCGTAAGCCGAACGCCCCCGCCCAGAACCAACGCCACGCTACCCTTATCTCGATGCCAGCGTTCCACCGCCATGCCGCCATCCTCGCCATCGGCGATGAGCTCACGCTCGGCCAGAAGTCCGACACGAACTCGCAGTGGCTCTCGGCGCGCCTCGTGGATCTGGGCGTCATGCCGGGTGTGCGCATCACCATTCCAGACGACCGCGCCGCCCACGCGCGCATCCTTGTTGAACTCGCGCGTTCGCATGATCTCATTCTTTCTACGGGCGGCCTCGGGCCCACGGACGACGACCTCACCCGTCACGCCCTCGCCGACGCGTTGGGCGAGGGGCTGGTGGAGGACGAGCGTGCCCTCGAGACCCTTCGCGCCCACGCGGCATCGAGGGGGCACGACCTGACGCCGGCGCGACGCCTGCAGGCGATGCGTCCGCCCTCGGCGCGGATGCTCCCCAATCGCTTCGGCACCGCGCCGGGCATCCACGCGACCCTCGATCGGGCCGACATTTTCTGCCTGCCCGGTCCGCCACGCGAGATGGTGCCGATGTTCGACGCGTGTGTCGTGCCCGCGCTGCGCGCCGACCCGGCGCACGCCGTCACCACCCGTGTCCTGCATTCGTTCGGCCTGCCGGAAGCGGAGATCGGTTCGCGGCTGGCCGATCTCATGCGGCGCGGCTGCAACCCGACGGTCGGCACAACCGCTACGGGCGGCGTTGTGTCTGTCCGTATCCGGTACGAGGGCGAAGCAGGAACCGGGGCGACGGCGATCGCGGGTGTCGAGGGCACCGTCCGCGACCGGCTCGCGCCCCATGTGTTCGGCCAGGGTGCCGACACACTCGCATCCGTCGTGGTCCGTGCGCTGGCGGCTCGCGGCGAGCGTCTTGTCATCGCCGAGTCGTGCACGGGTGGCACGCTTGCCGGCGCGGTCACAGATATTTCGGGTTCTTCCGAGGTCTTCGAGACCGGGCTCGTTACTTACGCCGACGCCACCAAGACACGGCTGCTCGGTGTGCCGGAGGGGTTGCTCCGGTCGCACGGGGCTGTGAGTGAGCCGGTGGCGCGCGCGATGGGCGAGGGCGCGCTGCGGTCGCCCGCGGGCGCGTCGGCGCGACACGCGCTGGCGGTCACGGGCATCGCGGGCCCGTCCGGCGGCACGCCCGCCAAGCCCGTAGGGACCGTGTTCGTTGCACGTTCCTCGCGCAACGGCGCGGCGATCGAAACCGACGTGCGCCGATTCCTGATCTCGGGCGCCCGCAGTGATGTCCGCGAGCGCACGGTCACGATCGCGCTGGCGATGTTGCACTTCCACATGAGCGGGGTTCCGACGCCTCACCTGCTCTGGCAGGTGCCGCTTGAGGGAGCTAAGCCGTAATGGCCGCATTCGAGTTCGATGACTGGTTCCCGCTTGACGATGAGGATCACCACGCGCAGGTCGCCGGGTTGCTCGATCTGTTGTCCGATGGCGCGAAGCGCATCCTCGATATCGGGTGCGGCGACGGGCGCGTTCTCAAGCCCCTCGCCGACGCGGGTCATATCGCCCTGGGTATCGACACCGATGCGCGCGCGGCCGAAGCGTGCGCGCAGAAGCGGCTGGACGCCAGCGTTGGCGATGCGCTCGATCCCGCGTGCGACCTCACGGTCCATGGTGCGCCGCCCGATGCCGTGCTCTGCCTCGGGCACACCTTTATGCTCTTCACCGACCCCGTCGCGGTGCAGGCGATGCTCACGCGCATCCGCTGCTCGCTCGCGGGCGGCGGATTCTTCGCGATCGATGCGTTCTGCGAGCCGTTGTGGCGCGAAGTCTCCGAGGGCTACTGGCAATCGGGGGTGGCCGAGGACGGGCAGAGCCAGTTGG
>CALFMQ010000357.1 GCA_937879825.1 uncultured Phycisphaerales bacterium | reverse complement strand
TTCAGGGTACTCAAGTCATCAGCTGTGGCTGCGTCTGCTTACAGGTCTGAATTCGGAGAGCAGGCGATGAAGCGCTCTACGGTCGCGGCCGGCGCCTTTGCTGTTCTTGGGCTCTTCGCCGCTATGTGGATGGTCTTCGGACCCGCGATCGAGCGTTGGTGGAATACGCCCAAGCCGGGACCAGTCGAGCGTGTGGTGGTTGAGACCGAGCTGGATGTTCCGAACTACTCGGTGTTGACCAGCGACGATGCGTCGCTCGCGCAGGCAATCACGCAGGTGGAGGCGGCGGCGCGCGATCGGGCATCTGATGATGCGCGGGTGCGATCGTCGCTGACGTCGACCGATCGTGCCGCGATTGCGCGCGAAGTCGCGGCGATCACTGGGGTGATGCTCTCGGGTTCGGTCGAGGCCTTTACCTCATGGCTGAAGAGCACCGGTGCGCAGCATCCGATACTCGACGATCCGGATAGCGAAGCGGCCGGAGATTTCGTTCAGGTGTGGACGCACAATGGCGGAGGCCTCGTGCGTTCACCCGTCGATCCTTCTGGCATCCGCGCGCGCGTTCGGTTCCAAGATGGTCGCGGCCCATTCGAGGCGCCTGAGGACGAGTTGTACTCGGGACATTCGTTCGCCAAGCAACGATTTCCGGGCCTTCCCGAGGACGGGAAACGCATGTCGATGGTGGTAGAGACCATTGTCCCGATCATGCACATCGACAAGGAGAAGGGGACGGCATCGAACTTGATGCTTGGTTTCTGGATGGCGCGGCACAAACCGGGCGATCCTTGGCGTCTGTGGCGTATTGCGATTTACGACTTCGAGCGCCCGAGCAAGGCGTGGGTTCCGGTGTTCTGAGGCACTCCTGATGCGCCGAGGTCTCACACTCATCGAGGTGCTGGTCGCGATCGGGGTGATCGGTCTGCTCATCGCGATCCTCACGCCCGCATTGAGCGGGGCTCGAACGCTCACGCTCGAAGCGGTCAGTCTCAACAACGCGCGTCAGTGCTGGTCGATCGTCGACGACTACGCGAACGCCAATCAGGGTTACTTTCCTCGGTGCAGACCCAATGTAGTGTACGGTCCTCCCGGCGGCGGCATTTCGGTGTCGAACGAAGTCGCGGCGTCGTTCCTCACAACCGGATATTGGTATGGCGCCGTGCGCTCGATTGTGCCTTTCCACGAGTTGCGTGAGGTCGCCGAGAGCCCGGGACGCTCGGCTGACCTTGCAGGCTTCTACGCCAGTTATCGCCTTGTGCCGGCGTTCACGGTGAAGGGCGCGTTGTGGACGCCGGCGGCGGCGTCGATGACTCCGGAGCAACTCGCCGCGCTCGCGACGGACATCCGGCGGAGCGAGGTCGCGTATCCGGCCTCGAAGGTCGGGATGTACGATGGTGACGTGTCGTATGTGCGCAGGCCGCGACCCCGCATTGATGGATTGCCAGACATGAAGGTCGCGATGGCGTTTGCCGACGGGCACGGGGCCGCACTCAACCCACAAGACGCGAGCGAGCCGTTTCACAACGCACTCCTGCCTGAACAGCCCGCGCTCCGTCTCCACGACACGCCGGCCGGCGCGCAGGGGCGCGACTATTGAGCATCACGATGTCGCGATACAAGAGACTTTTCAACGGCCCGATCATGCTTCTCTCCGAGTCGCGTGATCCCACGCTCGCGTTCTGGGGGCGACTCGCGCGGGTGGTGTTCCCATTCGTGTGTTTCAGCGGGCCGGTCTTCGTAGGTGTGCTCGGTGCTCGAATGTTCGGCCCGCGGGTATATCAAATTGTCGGGTT
>CALFMQ010000356.1 GCA_937879825.1 uncultured Phycisphaerales bacterium | reverse complement strand
CCAGTTCTGATCCGCCCCGCGTTCCCTCCAACTCACCCCGCTCCCCCTCAGGCCCCGTTCCCCCGCCTGCCCCTCTGCCCCTCCCACGGCACCTTCAAGGCCTAACGAAAGCGTTTTGCGCTCACGGGGGCAATCGGTCCTCCGTGCTTGAAGGCGGGGAGCGATCGGGCCGATCTAGGTCTATTGGCACGCCCCTGACGGGCTTGTTATCGGACTCAGATCGGAAAGGGACGCGGCTCATGCATGTTCTGGTGACGGGATCGAGCGGATTGATCGGCGGCGAGGCGGTCGCTTTCTTCGACGGCATGGGGTTCCGGGTGACCGGGATCGACAACAACATGCGCCGGGACTTCTTCGGGCCCAGGGGTGACACGTCTTGGAACCGAGAGCGGCTCGAGGCGAGTTGCTCCAACTTCCGGCACCGGGATCTGGATATCCGGGACCGGGAGGGTGTGGACCGCCTGTTCCGTGATGAGCGGTTTGATCTGGTGATTCACGCTGCGGCGCAGCCGAGCCATGACCTGGCGGCGTCGCGGCCCTTTGATGACTTCGATGTGAACGCGGTGGGGACGCTCAATCTGCTTGAGGCGTGCAGGCGGCGCACGCCGGAGGCGGTGTTCATTCATGTGTCGACGAACAAGGTGTACGGCGACGGGCCGAACCGGATCGCGATGCGCGAGCACGCGACGCGGTACGACTACGCCGACCCGGCGTTTGTGAATGGGATCGCGGAGACCTTCTCGATCGATCAGAGCCTGCACTCGCTCTTCGGCGCTTCCAAGACGGCGGGGGACGTGCTGGCGCAGGAGTATGGGCGGTACTTCGGACTCAAAACTGGCGTGTTCCGGGGCGGGTGCCTGACGGGGCCGACGCATAGCGGCGTGGAGCTGCACGGGTTCTTGAACTATCTCGTGATGACGGCGCTGCGCGAGGGCGAGTACACGGTGTTCGGGTACAAGGGCAAGCAGGTGCGGGACCAGATTCACTCGTTCGATGTGATCAACGCGTTCTGGCACTTTGCGCAGCGTCCCCGCGCGGGCGAGGTGTACAACATCGGCGGCGGGAAGCCGAACGCTGCGAGTCTGATCGAGTGCGTCGAGTTGATCGCGCAGAAGACGGGTAAGAGGCCGGTGCTGACCTATTCGGAGAAGAACCGGATCGGGGACCACATCTGCTACTACTCGGATCTGCGGAAGTTCCAGAGCCATTACCCGGATTGGCGGGTGACCTATTCGCTCGGGGCGATTGTTGACGAGATGGTGGCGATGGCGGGCGATCTGGAGGGGAGCCCTCGGTTTGAGCCGCGTCTTGTGGGGGCGAGGGGGGCGTAGCGAGGCGTCATCGATCCTTGACGAACCCCGAACTGTGGGGCTCGTACAGAGAGTTCCTTCCGCGATACCCTTTCCCTCCCGGACATGACCTGAATGGAGAGAGCCCCATGGCTGACCTGAAACGCGCCCTCATCACCGGCATCACCGGGCAGGACGGTTCGTACCTCGCGGAACTGTTGCTCGACAAGGGGTACGAGGTGCACGGGTTGATCCGGCGTTCGTCGAGTTTCTCGACAGAGCGGATCGATCACATCTATCGCGACCCGCACCAGAAGGGCGTGCGATTGAAGCTGCACTACGGCGATCTGTGCGATGCGGACTCGCTCAACCGGGTGCTGGGGATCGCCAAGCCGAACGAGGTGTACAACCTGGGCGCGCAGAGCCATGTGCGGGTGTCGTTCGACATGCCGATCTACACGGCGGACTCGGTGGGCATGGGCACACTCAACCTGCTGGAGTGCATCCGGCGTTTCCGCGAGGACTCGGGGATCGACCCGCGGTTCTACCAGGCGTCATCGTCAGAGATGTACGGGAAGGTCGTGGAGACTCCCCAGAGCGAGACGACGCCCTTCCACCCGCGTTCGCCTTATGCGTGCGCGAAGGTGATGGGTCATTACGCGACGGTGAACTACCGCGAGGCGTACGGGATGCACGCCTCGTGCGGGATTCTGTTCAACCACGAGTCGCCGCGTCGGGGCGAGACCTTTGTGACGCGGAAGATCACGCGTGCGGTTGGCCGGATCAAGCTGGGGATGCAGGACAAGCTGTATCTCGGCAATCTCGACTCGAAGCGCGACTGGGGCTTCGCGGGTGATTATGTGGAGATGATGTGGCGGATGCTGCAGCAGGACACGGCGGATGACTATGTCGTGGCGACGGGCGAGACGTATTCGGTTCGCGAGTTCGCGGAGAAGGCGTTCTCGAAGGTGGGGCTGAACTTTGAGGACTATGTGGAGTTTGACCCGCGGTATCTGCGGCCTTCGGAGGTCGATCTGCTGCTCGGTGATCCGAGCAAGGCGAAGCGGCAGCTGGGGTGGGTTCCCAGGACCTCGTTCGACGAACTTGTGACGATGATGGTGGAGCACGATCTGGAGCTGGCGTCGCGTGAAAAGACACTGCGCGATGCGGGGCACTCGGTGCCGGACTTCGCGGGACACGATCAGTAACCCCCCACCCCCCCCACCCCCCCTCCCCCCCTCCTCCTCCTGCTCCTCCTCCTC
>CALFMQ010000355.1 GCA_937879825.1 uncultured Phycisphaerales bacterium | reverse complement strand
AGTAGGCGGGTACGCTTGCACCGATGCGGGTCCTGATCGCGCCGGACAAGTTCAAGGGAACGCTAAGCGCCCGCGAGGCCGCCGAGGCGATCGCGCGGGGCGTCTGCCGCGCGGCGAACGATCGCGGCATCGCCCTCGAGATCGACCTCTGTCCCGTCGCCGACGGCGGCGAGGGAACGGCCGAGATTGTCGGGAGCGCGCTCATCGATCAGGGAGCGGTCGTGAGCGAGGTCGCGGCGACGGACCTTCTGGGCGCGCCCGCAATGGCGCGCATTGTCCGGTGGCAGCACGCGCCGGGCGCCCGCACCACGCTGATCGAGTCGGCGCAGGTGATCGGACTGGCGCGAGTCCCCGCAAGCGGGCGCGACCCGGCGGCGTACAACACCGGAGCGCTGGGCCAACTCATCTCGTCGATCGAGACCGATGACCATTCGCGGTTGATCATCGCGCTGGGCGGATCGGCGACGGTCGACGGCGGTGTCGGCATGGCGCGATCCCTCGGATGGCAGATCGATGCTGGAGGCGTTCTCGCGCCTCCGGTCCTCCCGTTGCGAGGGCGCGCCGTCGCACTTTGCGATGTCGACAATCCGCTTCTTGGCGCGCACGGCGCGGCGCGGGTCTACGGGCCGCAGAAGGGCGCGACGCCGGAGCAGGTCGAAGAGCTCGAGCGCGAGTTGGCGCATCTGGTCTCGGCATGCCGGAAGTGCGGGATTGCGTGCGATCCGGATGCGCCCGGCGCGGGGGCTGCGGGCGGCCTGGGGTTCGGGCTGGCGACGTTTCTCGGCGCGCAGCTTGTTCCCGGCGCGAGGTCGATTCTCGATCTGATCGGGTTTGATGACCGGCTTGCGCGCGCGGATGTTGTGATAACGGGCGAGGGGCGGTTGGACGCGCAGACCGCTCATCGGAAAGCACCGATGGAGGTCGCCCGGCGGGCACGCTCGGCGGGGATTCCGGTGCTGGCGGTTGTCGGATCGGTCGGGGAGGGTGCGCCGATGTGTTCATTCGAGGATGTAACAGCATGTGAAACGGACAAGGGCGACGCGGGGGGTCGCCTTGAGGCGGCCGCGGCGCGGTGCTTCGGCGGGTGGTTGGCCCGTGGGGGCGGGTAGGCGTCTTGTGAATGGTGGGGGTATGCTGCGACGCTAAGAGGAGGCCCGAAGCGGATGGCGATCAACGAAGCCGATGTGGTGAGACTGTCCCGCCCGGAGATGAACGCGGCGGAGCGCATCTACCTGCCCGAGATCGTGCGCGGATTCGGGACGACCATGCGCCACTTTTTCACGAGTTTCGGGCAGAGCAAGCTGCCGATTCTGGGCGCCTCCAAGACCAATCGGACGATGCAGTACCCCGAGGAGCGGCGCGAGAATATGCCGGTGCTCGACGGGGGCATGGAAAAGAGCACCTTCCGCGGCGTGCACCGCCTGAACAAGGACGAGGCGGGTCGGGTGAAGTGCGTCGCGTGCATGATGTGCCCGACCGCGTGCCCGGCGAACTGCATCCACATCGTGGCGGCCGAGTCGCCATGGGACGACCGCGAGAAGTACCCCATGAAGTTCGAGATCGATGAACTCCGGTGCATCTTCTGCGGGATGTGCGAGGAGGCCTGCCCGGTGGACGCGATCGAGCTGACGACGGAATACGACGTGGTCGGGCTATCGCGCCAGGAGATGGTCTTCGACAAGAGCAAACTGCTCCATGTCTACGATGTGACGATCTCTAAGAAGCCCATGTAGGTGTTAATCTAGGGGGGATTCTACGCCTGCAACGGAGGGTTGTTCGGACCCTGTCCGATAGTTCCCCTTGGGGTGATGGGTATTCCATGAACGGGGCATGAATTCGGGAAAATGCCTCGACAAGTGCCTTGCTCCGGGCAGCGCCTCGTGTAGTATCCAAGTGTACAGATAGTCGGTTCCGTCCAGCACGGGGACGGTGCCACAGACCAGGGAACCAGGAGCAGCGAGGGAGTCAGTCCCTCAAGGGAGATTTTGAGATATGTACAAGCATTTTTCTGCGTGCGCGTTGATCGCGCTTGCTGCGGGCGTCGCACAGGCTGGTGTCACTGGCCCGTCGCCCACCGCCGCCTCGTTTAGCTTCGCGTCCGATCAGGCCGACATGTCGTGGACCTTCTTCGGCTTCGGCGATCAGATCCTCGACGGCATGAACGCCGAGGACCCGGTCAAGCTGGTCGTCGACGACGCCAACGGCATCTGCCCGTCGGTCAAGCTCTTCGCCGAGTTCAGCGCGTCCTTCTCGCTCAGCGGGTACACCGCCACGAACATCTTCGGCTCGACGTGGCTCCACTCGTACAACGCCGCCGGCAGCTTCGGGTTCAACGATCCGGTCTCGGGCGCCCCGTGGCTCACCGCGTTCCTCGGCGACTCGGTCTTCACCAGCCCCGGCAGCCAGTTCCGCTGGTCCAGCACCGGTGCGGCGCTCGGCTCCGATGACTTCGGCGCTGTTGTCTATGTCGCCACCCAAGAGTTCGTTGACGCGATCAACGCCGCCCTCGATGGCACCGGCTGCACCGCCGCCGACCTCAATGTCTTCGCCGGCCAGTCGGTCAGCCCCGACGACTTCGGGTTCGACCTGACCCTGCTCAACTCGGGCCCCAACGGTGTCGCGATCGATCCGCAGACCGGTCTGCCGATCGCCACGTGGCGCTCCGAGGGTTCGTACTCCGGCTCGGCGACCTTCGTCCCGACCCCGGGCGCTGCCGCCCTCGCCGGCCTCGGTCTCGTGACCGTGACCCGTCGCCGCCGCAGCAAGTAAAGCCGAGTCGGCTTCAACCTGGCAACCTCACGCCGCCTCCCGTTTCCGGGGGGCGGCGTTCATTTTGAGCATTACGTGATGTCTCATGCCAATGAGAGGAACGCCCGGAGAGGGGCCCGGGCGCTTTCGGGTAGTGGAGACACAACGCAGATGTCAGTTCGAGGACCGGCGACGGCGAGACGCGACCAAGCCGCCAGCCGCGAGCAGAGCCGCCGAGGCCGGAGCGGGGATGACATTGATCGCCAGCGAGAGCTTGTATTGAAAGACCTCGCCGTGGGGCGCGCCGCTGTTGTTGAGGCCATCGAAGAGCGTGTCCGTCCCGACCGGATCATCGGAGAAGACAATGTCGTCGAAGCCCGAGACGCCGATGAAGTACGAGCCCGCGGTGAGGTTCTGGACGAAGAACGCCGGGAGGAGCCCCGGCCCGTCGTCGTCGTCGAACTCGATGACATCGCCGGAAGCACTGACGAGCATCATCTGGCCATCGATGGTTGTTGAGTTCCCGACGGGCGCCAGCGCCGCGAGCAGCACCGTTGAGGGTCCCGTGATGTCGAACGCGTACCAGTCGACGTCGGACCCGGAGGACCCGAGCGAGCCGTCGATCGCGATCGCGCCGCCAGGCGGGCTGAACGTCCCGACATGTTGCGCGGTAGCGAGCGAGTCGTTGGACTCGACCTCGAAGATGATCCCCGCGCTGGCCGACGACGCCAGCGCAATGATGACGCCGGCGCCGAGGGCGCCGAACGGAACAAATCGTTTCATGATTTGTTGCTCCCCTGCCGTGATTGTCGCCCGGCGCTTCATACACACGCGCCGCGGCGCGTCGCCCACGGATCGAACGACGCAAGTTTCTTCCAGAGCTGAACTTAGCCCGACTCGTCGTCGCAGCAACCGAAACCGCGGATCGGGTGATTGAAATGCAGTTATGGGGCGCGCATGCGAGCGCTTATCGGCCCGGAATCACCCGCAAACCCTGCCTATTGTGATGCCGATGGACTCGCTAATGCCGACAGGAATCGATCTCAAGAAAGACCGCGGGCTCACCATCGCCTGGGCGGACGGGACTTCTTCGTACTTCTCGATCGCGTACCTGCGCCGGATGTCGCCCAGCGCCGAGGCGCGCCAGCTGCGCGATGAGATGGCGCGCAACCCTCTGACGGTGCTTCCCGCTCCCAAACGCGGCCGCTCCTCGGGTGAACTGGTCGCCGAGTCGGCGGAACTCGTGGGCAACTACGCGATTCGGATTCGCTTCTCCGACGGGCACGACACCGGGATCTACTCGTGGAGGTACCTCCGCGAGATCGATCCGGCGGCACCGGAACGGGCTCCCGAGTAGCGCACAACTTGCGCGTTGATTGAGAAGGTGGCCGGGATGCCGGGCTGGCGGGAGTGTTGTGCGCACGCCGATAACAGAGGGCGGCGCTCATAACTGGCGCCGACACCCATGGAGGCGTGCATGTACCCGACCCCACCATCCCGCCCGTTCCCGGATCGTCGCCGCCTGGACCGAATCGTCCTGATCGGCACGCCCTGGACGATCGCATCGCTTGTCCGCCACCTCCGCGCCGACGGGGCCGAGGGCTCGGTTGACATCCTCGGCGCGATCGTGATGTCGCGCGAGGAGACGCGCGCCGTTGAAGCGCAGGGGCTGCGGGTCCTCGGCACGACCGACGATATCGAGCGCATCCGCGTCCGCGAGCGGTTCGACCACGCGCTAGTGAGTCTGCCCGGCGCGATGCGCGTTGCGATCAGCAGCATCCGTGCGGCGCTGCACTGCGCGGGCGTGCGCGAGAGTTTCCTGCCGACCATGCAGGACGTGCTCGCCGGTCACAGCGAGCACGGGCGTGCGCCGGGCGGCATGCTGGACCTGTCGCACATCGTGGGCCGCCCCGCGCGCCGGCTGGACGACACGCTCGTCGGCGGCTTGGTCCGCGGCAAGCGCGTGCTGGTGACCGGCGCCGGCGGGAGCATCGGATCGGAGTTGGCGCGCATCATCGCGCGATTCGAGCCCGAACAGTTGATCCTGATGGACCGCTCGGACAACGCGCTCTTCGAGATCGATCGCCAGATCCTGGCGCTCCATCCGGGGCTCGACCGGCGCGCCGTGCTCCATGATGTCGTCGACACCGAGGGCACGCTCCAGCGGATGATGGACCTTCGCCCGCATGTCGTGCTCCACGCGGCCGCGCACAAGCATGTGCCGCTGATGGAGGATCACCCGGCAGCCGCCGTGAGCAACAACCTGTTCGGGACCAAGAGCGTCGCCGACGCGTCGATGGCCGCGGGCGTCGAGCGGTTCGTGATGATCTCAACGGACAAGGCCGTGAATCCGACGAGCGTCATGGGGGCGACCAAGCGACTCGCCGAGACGTACGTTCGCTCGCTCAACGGTGCCGGGGGAGGGCGGTTCGCGCTGGTGCGATTCGGGAATGTGCTGGGCTCGGCCTGCTCGGTGCTCCCGATCTGGGAGCGCCAGATCCGCGAGGGCGGCCCGGTGACGGTGACCGACCGAAAGATGACGCGCTACTTCATGACCATCCCGGAGGCCGCCGGCCTTGTGCTGCAGGCCGCGGCGCTGGACGAGCACGAGGTTTTCGTGCTGGATATGGGCGAGCCGGTGCGGATCTTCGATCTGGCCAGACGCTTTATCGAAGCGCAGGGCCTGGCGCCCGTCGTCGAGGGCGATCAGACCACCGGCGGGCCGAACTCGGTCCGCGTGGTCATCACCGGGGCGCGGCCCGGCGAGAAGCTGTACGAGGAACTGTCGTACCGGGCCGAGGAACTCGCGCCCACGAGCGTGGACGGCGTCATGGCCTGGGGTGGGGATGTCGGGTCCCGCCCGAGCCGGAACGAAGTGATGCGCATGGTCGCGGATATGTCGGCGGTCCGAACCAGTCACGACGCCGAGCGCGTGATCACGTCCATCCGGGCACATGTCCCCGAAATGATCCAGCCAGATGCCAAACATTGCGCGTCGGCCGACGCGGCTTGAGGTTCGGGCGGTACAAAGAGACAATGACGGACGGTACGGAGCCGCGAGTCGCCAGGTCGCCCGATGGGGGAGTCAGCGGGAGGCCAGACCGGGAGCAACGAAGTGACCAACACCTGCATCGAAACCATGACCGTTTCTTCACATGGCTGTGATTGCGATGTCGCCCTGACCCCTGTGGTGCTCAAGGAACGGGCGCACGCGATACTGAACTCGCTCGCGCGGGCGAAGGCCGACTGCGAGGAGCAGATGCGATCGATGCGGCGCGTGGACCTCGTCAAAGCCGTGACCGGGACCTCCGCGATCGAACGCGCCATCGACGAGACCCGACAGACGATCGATGCTCTCGAGTCCCGCGGCTGACCATTGACTCACAACCCGAAGTACGCGACGCTCGGCGAATGAACACGCCGAACGAAGCCGTTGTTGCCTGCTCTCCGGTCGTCCGATTCAAGGTCCTCCGCTCGGGGGCGGCCGTCCCGGGGTACCAGAGCGAGCACGCTGCGGGCATGGACCTGGCATCGTGCCCCGAGGACGGCAGAGCGGTGACGATCCCGCCCGGCGAGATTCGACTGATCCCGACCGGGCTGGCGATGGCGCTGGACCCGGGGTTCGAGGGGCAGGTGCGTCCGCGTTCGGGTCTGGCGTGCAAGTGGGGGGTCACGGTGCCCAATGCGCCGGGCACGATCGACGCGGACTACCGCGGCGAGGTGAAGGTAGGCCTGATCAATCTCGGCAAGAACGCGTTCATCGTGGAGCCGGGCATGCGGATCGCGCAGCTCGTGATCGCGCCGGTGGCGCGGGCGCGGGTCGTGGCGTGCGACGAACTGGACGAAACCGAGCGCGGCGTCGGCGGATTCGGCTCGACGGGCGTCTAGGACGGCGCTTCGGACTGAGGATCAACTCCTTCAGAACGAAGCGCATCGACAAGCGGCGCGAGGTGGGCGGCGTAGTGCCGCCAGCGCCCGACGGAACTGGAGTACATGGGCCGCCGGACCTGATCGAACGAAGCCGTGTGCACGGCCCGGTCGGTCTCGTGGAAGCGGAGACACGCACTGTCCCACGGGAGACCGACGAACTCGACAAGCGCGCGTGACTGCGCTTCCTGATCCGCCACGAGCGACTCGTACCCGATCTCATGAATCGGGAGCGGTGATGCGGGGGGAGCGGAACGCCAATGTGCCATCATGCGCTGGTACTGCCCGTAGAAGCGCCCCAGCGCCGCAAGGTCGCGCGTGTACGGGTGCGCGCCGACGAAGTTCGAGAAATAGCACGAGAGGCAGGTGCCCAGGGGATGACGGACGCAATGGATGATGCGCGCCCTGGGAAAGAGCTGCGCGATGAGCCCGATCGCCATAAAGTTCATCGGCATCTTGTCGGTGATGCGCTCGATGCCGGCTCCGAGCAATGGAGCGATGTAAGCGCCGGCGAGCTGCCTGAGCGTCTGCGCGGGAACGGTCCGGGCGGCGTCCGGGAACGGCGTGGGGGGGGCGGTCCGGCGCGGGAGCGACATGATGATGTTGCGCATGTCCGGGCGCTCGCCGCCCGCTGCGACGGATGGGTGCGACGCGAGAATCTGCTCGACGAGCGAGGTGCCCGAGCGCGGCATGCCGACGATGAAGACCGGCGCCGCGGTTTCGAGCCCGGAGTTGGGCAGGATGCGCGATGCGCCGGGCTGGTACACCGAGCGGATGCGCTGGAGCAGCCGCTCCTGCGCGTCGGCGTCGAACCGCGTGATGCGCAGATCGTTCGACTCCTTGAAGGATGCGAACGCCTCGTCGTACCGCTGGAGCGCATCAAGCATCTCGCCGCGCGCATGAATCGCATCACTCCGACGATCGGCCGGGACGTCCGCCGCGGCCAGCGAAGCATCGAGCATCGCCAGGGCCTGCTCAACACGGCCGGCGCGCTTGGCAAGGTGCGCGAACGCGGTGGCGATCGCGTCGTGCGGAGCTTTGCTATCAACGTGCGGCTCAAGGGCCGCCAGCGCCCCGGTGTGATCGCCCGCGCGGAGCATCGCTTCGGCGCGCCCGGCGATGGCGATCGGATCATCGGGCACGAGCGTCAGCGCCCGCGTGTACGCCGCGCCGGAATCCGCATATCGTCCGGCGCTGAGATGCACGCGCCCGAGCAACCGGTGAGCGCGCGCCTCGCCGGGGCTCGCCGCGATGAGTCGCGTCAGTGTGGATGCCGCTTCATCGAAGAGTGAAGCCGCGTGTTGGGCGTCGGCACGCTCCATCGCCACATCGATCGAGTCCGGGAGGGCCGCGAGCATCGTCAGGGCTTCGCCAAGCCGTCCATCGATGCGGAGTCGGCGTGCGGCATCGAGCGAGGGCTCAGGCATCGTCGAGCCCCGGGAGCGCCACGCCGCATGCGCGCAGGCCTTCGATCAGCGGGCCCAGGTGCCTCTCGTAGTCGCGCCAGCGCCCGACCGAACTGGCGTACATCGGCCGGCGCACCTGCTCGTAGGAAGCCGTCGTCACGACGCGCTCCGACTCGTGGAAGTTCATGCACGCGTCATTCCAATCCAGGCCGATGTGCGCGAGCATCGTCCGGGTCACGCCCTCCTGATCGGCGACGAGGTGCTCGTAATCGATCTCGAGGAATCGGTCGCCCATCACGCGCGCCCAGTGGCGGGCGATTCGATCGTACGCGGCATACCGGCGCGCCAGGTCGGGCAACCTGTCGGCGAACTCGTGCCCGATGGTGAATCGCTTGGAGTAGATGGACATGCATGTATCGAGCGGATGACGGCGCGTATGAATGAACCGCGCCTCCGGGAAAATCTGCGCGATCAGACCGACGCGGAGCTGGTTCGCGGGATTCTTGTCCGTCATTCGTTGCGCGTCCGGCGCGAGCGCACGCGACTGCTCGATGTACCAAGCGGCGGCGCGATCGAGTTGGTCGGTCGTCAGGGCGCCCGCGTGGTCGGGCCAGCGGGGCGCATCGGGCATCTCGCCGGCGAGCTGGCGCATGATGTGGCGAATCTCTCGGCGCTCACCGCCGGGAAAGGCCTTGGGATGGCTAGCGATGATCTGCTCCGTGAGCGATGTGCCGGATCGCGGCATGCCGACAATGAACACGGGCAGTCGCGATCCGCTGGTCGAGCGCGGCATCGCGCCGATGAACGCGGCCGAGTACGTGCCGGCGATCTGCTCGCACAGCGCATCGAACTCGTCGGGGTTCCACGGGGCGTGACGCGCGTGATGGCCTTGTGTGTACGAGGCGAAGGCGTCGTCGAACCGCTTCTGCGATGCGTACAGATCACCCAATGCGAACAACGCCATCTCGCGGCGCGGGCCGGCGACCGACTTCCGCTTCACGACTTCTTCAAGCAACGGGATCGCTTCATCGGAGCGTTTGAGCCGTCGCGCTGGCGCCGCGAACGCGGTGGCGATCCGGTCGTCCACAGGCGACTTGGCAAGCCACGGTTCCAGGATCGCGATCGCTTCCCCGGCGCGGCCGTCGAGTTCGCGGAGCGACGCGAGGCCGGCCGCCGCCTCGGCGCTGTTGGGGCTCGCCTCGACCGCTTTCGCGTACGCATCCTCGGCGCCGGGCAGGTCGTTGGCGAGCACAAGCATCGCGCCGAGCATCGTCCACGCGCCAGCGTCATTCGGGCGATCCCTGATAATCCGCCGCAGCTGCACCGCGGCGTCCTCGGGACGATTGACCGCCGCGAGCAGTTCCGCGAGCAGCCGCCGGATGCGCAGATCGTCCGGGGCGAGTTGTGTTGCATCCAGCGCGCTCTTTACGGCCCCGGACCGATCGCCCGTCGCGGCGCGGAGGCGCGCCATCAGCACACGTGCGTCCACCGAGTTCGCGTCGGAGTCGATCGCCCGCTGGAGCGCGCCCTTGGCGCGCTCGATGTCGCCGGACTGCTGGGCGCTGAGCGCCTCGCGGATCAGCGCGCGCGGGTCGGGGGCGCTCATCCCGATGGTTCCGAGTCGAGCGGCACGTCGACGCCCTCGGCGCGGAGGGCCGTGATGAGCGGCGTGAGATGCTTCTCGTATCGCCGCCAACGGGCCACCGATGAGCCGTAGATCGGCTTACGCACCTGATCGTACGAGGCCGTGCGAACATGGCGCTCCGACTCGTAGAACTTCAGGCACGCCTCGTCGAACGGCAGCCCGATGAAGTCGAGAATCCGGCGCGTCATCCCCTCGTGGTCGGCGACCATGTCCTCGTATGCGACATCGAGAATGGGCAGCGGTTTGACGTCGTGCCAGTGCGCCATGAGCCGCTCGTACAGCGCGTAGTACGAGGCGAGGTCCTCCAGCGAGCGCGTGAAGCCGTGCCCGAAGGTGAACCGCTTCGTGTAGCACGAAATGCAGGAGTCGAGCGGGTGCCGCTTGCAATGGATGATGCGCGCGTTGGGGAATAGCTGCGCGATCAGGCCGACGAACATGAAGTTGCTCGGCGCCTTGTCCGTCACGCGGGCGGCCTTGGGGGCCTCGTGCGTGAGCGTCTTGAGATAGTCGCGCGCCGCCTTGTCGAGCAGCGCGGGCGTGAGACTCGGAAGGTACTTCGGGAAGATTTCTTTGCCGCCGGTCGCGTAATGCAGCGCGAGCTTGGCGTCGGCGATGCCCGGCAGTTCGCCCGCGCCCGCGGCATCGGGATGGCTCGCGATCGTCTGCTCCACGAGCGAGGTCCCCGAGCGCGGCATGCCGACGATGAAAACAGGCACCGCGGTCGTCTGGCGCGAGCGCACCATCGTCGCGATCGACTCGCGCGAATACGCGCCGGCGACCAGGTCGTGAATCATCTTCGCCTGCTCGCTCGACCACGGGACATTGCGGAACTTCTGCGCGTTGGCGTACGCCTCGAACGCCTCGTCGAACAACTTCTTCTTCGAGTAGAGATCACCCAAGCCGAAATAAAGGATCGAACGCGGTTCGTCGGGAATCGCGGGGTTCTGCACCGCCGCGGCAAGCATCGCGATCGCCTCGTCGGTCCGGCCCACTTTCGGCGCCACCGTCGCGAAGATTCCCAGCACGTGCGGATCGGGGTTGTCGCCCCGGAGGAACGGAGCGAGGGCCTCGTACGCTTCTTCATTGAGGCCGCGCCGCTCGAGGTTCATCGCCTTGCCCGCGCCCGCGCGCACGAGGTTGGGGTTGAGTGTGAGCGCTTTGTCGTAGCACTCGACGCCGCGTTCCCACGCACCCTCCGCCGTGAGCAGCGTACCCAGCTGCATCCAACGGTCCGGGCTGTTGGGCGCAAGGCGGACGATCTTCTCCATCACCTCCAGCGCCTTGCCGGGGCGGTTGGTCTTGAGATGGAAATCCACCAACGCGTCGAGGATGGGCGGCGCGTTCGGGGCCAGGGCGCACGCCCTCTCGATGAGCGGCTTGGCGTCCCCGAACCGCCCGATCTGCATCGCCATCTTGCCGAGCAGCTGCAGCGCATTGACATTCTTGGGGTCCGCCCGGAGCACCTCGCGGTACAGGCGCTCCGCACCCTCGAGCTGCCCCGCCTGGTGCATCGCCAAGGCGGTCTGGAGTTTCTGCTGGACGGCCGGTTTCACGCGCTCGATTCTCCCGCTCTGCAAAGGGGAATCAGTGTAGCCCACACCCCCGACCCCACCCTCCCTCTTCCCCTGATTGCTGGTGCCAATCGGTCAGAACGGGCGCTTTGTGGGGTTCACGACCAGGTTGTCACGCCCGAGAATGATCAGATCAGCGATCTCGATCACCTCCGCGAACGACTCCCTCGCCTGCGTGACATCCGGCGCCCACGGCAGCACCTTGCCCTGCGTCAGGTGCTCCTCGGTG
This sequence comes from uncultured Phycisphaerales bacterium, assembly GCA_937879825.1. Classification (GTDB taxonomy): domain Bacteria; phylum Planctomycetota; class Phycisphaerae; order Phycisphaerales; family UBA1924; genus JACKHC01. The sequence continues at coordinate 1,203 of CALFMQ010000355.1, read as the reverse complement.
GGCACCGCATCGCCGGCAATGACTGTCGTGTGCCGAGGGCCCGCGAGCACCAACCCGGTCAGGCCCGGCGTCACACCGGGGAGCGGGAACAGGTCCACGCGCGGGGCCAGCCGGTCCGGCGCGGCCTCGCACCGACGCAGCAGCGCGATGTCCTTCTCAAGAGCCGACGCGAGCTCCTCCTCGCCCGATTCGGCGGCCCTCCGGAACGCCTCGATCATCGCCACGCCCACGCTCTCACGCTCGCGCTCGGCGATCACCCACGATGAGCCGTCAAAAAGTTCCAGCCCACGCCGCACATCCGGGCGGAACGAAGTCATGTAGACATGCGTGATGTCGCCCGGCTTGAGCCCGGTGCGCTCCTCGAGGCGCGCCGCCAGCGGCTGGGGCGGCAAACCCGGATCGACGAGAATCGTCGTCTGACCCGAACGGACGAGCGTCGTCGTCGCGTGCCCTGTGCGCACGGCGGTGCGCTCGCCCCGGAGGGGATGAACATCCAACGCGCCGATGCTGATGATGCGGTATTCCATGAAATCCATTCACCACAGAGACACTGAGAACACAGAGAATAATCAGACAGGCCGCGCGGTCATACCGAATGAGCCCGGAACTCGGGAGTGATACCTGAAACCACTCGGAGTCTCATGTCTCCTCTCTGTGAACTCTGTGCCTCTGTGGTGAGTACTCACCCGTCCGACTGGAGGCGGGCGAGCATCGGGTGCCCCGCCCGTTTCTTGGCCTCCAGCGCCTCGATCACGCCCGGCGGGCACATCGACTTCAGCACCGACAGGTCGCTCCCCATCGCGGTGATCTGTCGGATGAGCGTCGAGGAGGTGTACGCGAAGGACTGCCCCGCGACGATGAAGACCGTCTCCAGCCCCGCCACCTCACGATTTGTGGCGGCCTGCTGGATCTCGTACTGCAAGTCGGAGAGATTGCGGATGCCGCGGAGCAGGGCGGTCGCGCCGTGCTTGCGGGCCGCGTCCACCGTCAGCCCGGAGAACCCGACCACCTCCACCGGTGCGGAGTCTGGCTCGTTCCGGGCGATCTCGCCCGACAGATCGCGGACCATCTCGAACCGCTCCTCAGCGGTGAAGAGCGTCATCTTGTCCGGGTTGTGCCCGACGCCGACGATCAGCCGGTCGAACAGGCGACGCCCCCGGCGGACGACATCCAGATGCCCGTAGGTCACGGGGTCGAACGAGC
>CALFMQ010000354.1 GCA_937879825.1 uncultured Phycisphaerales bacterium | reverse complement strand
TGGCGGGGTTGGTGACGAAGTGGGGGGAGAGGTAGCCCTTGTCGAACTGCATGCCTTCGACGAGTTCGACCTCGGTGTCGAGGCTCTTGCCTTCTTCGACGGTGATGACGCCGTCCTTGCCGACCTTCTCCATCGCCTGGGCGATGATCTTGCCGATGGCTTCGTCCTGGTTGGCTGAGCACGTGCCGACCTGGGCGATTTCCTTGTGGCTCTTGGTGGGGCGGGACATCTTCTTGAGTTCGGCGACGAGGGCGGAGACGGCGGCGTCGATGCCTCGCTTGACCTCGTTGGGGTTGGCGCCGGCGGTGATGTTCTTCAGGCCTTCGGCGTAGATGGCTTCGGCGTAGATGGTGGCGGTGGTGGTGCCGTCGCCGGCGTCCTTGGAGGACTTGGAGGCGACTTCCTTGACCATCTGGGCGCCCATGTTTTCGTAGGGGTCTTCGAGTTCGATTTCCTTGGCGACGGAGACGCCGTCCTTGGTGACGGTGGGTGCGCCGTAGGATTTTTCGAGGATGACGACGCGGCCGGAGGGGCCGAGTGTGACCTTGACGGCGGCGGCGAGTTTGTTGATGCCGCGGAGGATTTTCTCGCGGGCGTCGGAGTCGAAAGCGATTTGCTTGGCGGCCATTTCAAAATCTCCAGAGCACAGATTCCCAGAGCACAAATGTTGGTGGTCGGGAGTCTGCGTGTTTGATGTTCGTGGTGTGGTTCTCGGTACGGTTCGTCTGAAATCTGTGTTGTGTGTTCTGTGCTTCGTGCTTTACCCGATGCGGACCCATGAGATCTGTTCGGCGTCGATGATGTAGATGTGTTTGCCGTCGGTGAGTTTGACGAGGTGGTCTGCCTCGTCGGGCAGGAGCATGGCGTTGGGGATGAGGCACATCTCGGCGCGGTTGAAGTAGAACGCGGCGTCGCGTTTGGCGTTGAGTTCGGAGAGTGCTTTGCGGAGTTGGTCGGTGGTCATGGGTTTTGGGAAGGCATCGGGGGATAGGGATCAGGCATGAGGGGAATCGGAAGCCCCCTCCGCCTCGCGTTGCTCGGCACCTCCCCCGCAGGCGCGGGGGAGGAAGGGATTAGTCGTCGATGACGGCGAGGATGTCTTCCTCGGACATGATGAGGAGTGTGTCCTTGCCGAGTTTGACTTCGGTGCCGGCGTAGGAGGTGAAGATGACCTTGTCGCCCTTCTTGACGGTGAGGGGGATTCGGTCGCCGGTTTCGGTGTTGATGTTGCCGTTGCCGACGGCCTGGATGGTGCCGCTCTTGGGCTTGTCCTTGGCGCCCTCGGGTAGGTAGATGCCGGACTCGGTTTTGGTTTCGGCTTCGTCGCGCTTGATGAGGACCTTGTTGCCGAGCGGGCGGACCTTGGTGGACATGGCTTTGATTCCTTCTTCTGTCTGTGCCGGGAGTGAGTGCCGGCGGTGCGTTGTTGTTTGAAATGAACGAAGCGCTCTCCCCGCCCCTCCGAGGAGAGCGCCGAGTGTTACGAGGTTGAGGGTGGTGAGCAGTTCCCTGATGCGCCAGGCCAACGATCGGCGTAGTGGCGGCAGAGGACGCGGCGCATGACCTGGAGGACGGTTTCGAGATTGACGGGTCGGTCGATGACGGCGAAGGCGCCGGCGCGGAGGGCGTGGGTGAGTTCGCGGGTGTCTTCGCGGCGGGTGCGGCGGCGCTTGACGACGAGCGTCGGCGGGCGCGAGGGGAGACGGGTGAGGAGTTCGAGGAGACGGACGCCGGCCTCTTCGGCTGCGGCGCTGGCTGCGGCGTTGTCGGCCTGCTCATCGAGGGGGAGGGAGAGGTCGACGACGGCGATATCGACGCGGACCTTTTTGATGAGGTCGGTGGCCTGGCGGCCGGAGTGGACGGTCCAGGCGTGGACGCCCATGGGCTCGAGGAGGCGGGGGAGGCAGTCGGCCCAGTGCTCATCGCGCCAGTTGGTGTGGGAGAGGAGGAGGTTGAGCCGCCCGCCCGCCCCCGATCCAATTAGATGGCGCTGGCCCGGGTTGGGCTCAGACGGGTTGGGGGAGGATGGGCGCACCTCGACCATGGCATGGGCGGTGGTGCAACGGGCGGGCCGGGGGCGTTGTGGCGTAAATTCTTGTATTGCAGCGGCTTAAGGGGTTGGTGTTCGCGGGGGTCTCTGCCAGCGGGGTCGGGGGGTGGGCTGGGGGGGGGCAGAGGGTCAGGGGGAGAGAGAGGGCGGCGGGCAATAGGCATTGGGCAGCAGGGGGGAAGCACTGATTGTTGCTTTGCCACGAAGCGGTGGCATCCGGCTCGCAAGAGACAGCCCTCCCCTACCCCTCCCATGGGGAGGGGATTTGAAGCCCCCCTCCGTCATTCGTTTCACTCATGACACCTCCCCCGCTGGGAGCGGGGGAGGACGCACCGCCCGTGACTTTGTCCCGCCCCCCCGACAAGCGGTGGCATCCGGCTCGCAAGTGACAGCCCTCCCCTACCCCTCCCATGGGGAGGGGATTTGAAGGCCCCTTCCTTCAAGCCGAGCGGCATGACACCTCCCCCGCCGCCGCCCCCGCCCCCCGCCATCGATCGGGGGAGTAAGCACCCGGCATCCGGCGCAAGGAAAGACCCACGCATGGGGGTGCGTGGGTCTTGGAATGGGTGAGCGTGTTGATTCGGGGTTAGTTGGAGCGGCGGCGGCGTAGGGCTGCGGCTCCGGCGAGGGGCAGGACGGCAAGGGTGCCGGGCGCGGGAATCCAGGTTGTGAGCGTGACGCTCTCGCCGGTGGTGAGGGTGATCTTGGTGGAGCCGGTGAATGAGTAGTCGGGCTGATCGGTGAGGATCATGTTGAAGTACGACTCGTCGCCGGCGGGGAATCCGTTGCCGTAGAGCCATTTGACATCGGCGCCGCTCGCGGATCGCTCGGCGCGTGAGGGAGCGGTGTCGCCTTGACCGTCGGCTTTCCACTCGACGAGTGTCTGCATACCGGAGAAATCTGAGTTCGTGATGGAGGCGATGATGCCGTTGAGGGAGCCGTTGACATCGCGGACTCGGTAGGCGAACTGCGCGTTGCCGGTGACGCCCGAGATGATGACCCGGGACTGGAGGAAGCCCTCGAAGAGGAGGGCGGCGCCCGACTCGGCGTCGGCCTCGGCGAAGATCTGGAAGGGGATGAGCGTGTCCGCCATGGAGGGGACGGTGCCGCCGATCTCGGGGTCGGCGGCGGCGGTGGTGCCGACGACGGCGGAGCCGGTGCCGGGCGTGAGGTTGACGAGTGCTGCCGATGCGTGCGCGGCGGTGATGAGGGTCGTGGCGGCGCACGACCACGCGATGGTGGAACGAGTCATCTCTGTCTCCTGCAAGTGCGTTTTCTGACTCTGCGGCGGGTGTGCTGCCCGCTCTGTGCCTTATGAGACTACAAGAAGATCCCCGGGGGTCCAAGGGGGATTCTCTGAGATGGATGTGGCAAAGGGAGTCGGAGGATCATCGTGGGGGGCTGATCCTCGCTGTCGCAGGTGGGGCCGGGGCGGTCAGTTGATCATCCACGCGACGAGGTGTGCCCACTGGTCGGTCCGGGCGAGTTGGACGATGCCGATGCTGATGATGGTCATGGCGGTGATGGCGGCGGCGAAGGGGCGGTCCAGCGCGCGGGGGATGATGGAGCGGGCGGCGAGGAGGGCGACGCCGAGGATGACGACCCAGAAGTACGGGCCGACGACTTTGTCCCAGACGGTGCCGATGTACACATCG
>CALFMQ010000353.1 GCA_937879825.1 uncultured Phycisphaerales bacterium | reverse complement strand
ATCGGTCCACGCTCGCCGACACCGTCACCACGCGATCCCGATCGAGCCGGCGAATCGTCGCGTACCCCTGGGTCTCTTCGACCGCGACAACCTCAGACAGCGGCACCGGCACGCTCTCCGGCCCCGGCGTGAATACAAACATCGTCTCGATCGCCGCCAGACTCCGCCGATCCCGCTCCGGATAAATCACGCGCACATCAACATCCTCGCGCGTGCCCGCGAAGGTGTGCGCCTCCAGCCCGAACACCGCCCCGCGTACCTGCCGCGCGATGCTCTCCGTCGTGAATCCCAGCTCGCTGGCACCGTCACGCAACCGCAGCTGCAACTCCCGCCGCCCGGCATCGTTGTCGTCGGAAATGTCGTACACGCCGTCAAAGCCCCCCAGCACATCCCTGACGCGCGTCGTCGCCTGCGCGATCCGCTCGATGTCATCGCCGACGATGCCGATCTGGATATCCGCGCCGCTCGGGCCGCCCGTGATCTCCTCAAACCGCAGGTCCTTGATGCCCGCGAGCGTGCCGATCTGCTCGCGAATCGCGCGGTTGATCTCCCGGCTCGATCGCTCCCGCTCCTCGACCGGGACGAGTTCCAGAATCACCTGCGCGATGTGCGACTGCTGCGCGCCCTGGCCCGTTTCGATGCTCGCGGTCTCGCCAACCGCCGCGAACACGGCGCTGATCTCCGGCTGCGCATTCGCCGCCGCCTCGATCTTCCGCACCACCGCGTCGGTCTCCGCGATCGGCGTCCCCACAGGCATCCGCAGCTGAATGTTCACCGTCTCGGAGTCCGAACTTGAGAAGTAGTCAAACGGAACGCGCCCGCCGGCCATCATCCCCACCGATGCAATGAGCACCGCGACCGCCCCCGCGAGCGTCAGGTACCGAGCGCGGAGGCACTTCTCCAGGAGCCACGCGTACGCCGGAATCATCCGACGCTTGATCCAGCGCTCCCGCATCGTGTCGAACTTCCGCTCGATATTCCGGATCGCCGAGTGCCCTTTGTCCGCCGCCGCCAGACTGTGCGCCATGTGCGGCGGCAGAATGAACA
>CALFMQ010000352.1 GCA_937879825.1 uncultured Phycisphaerales bacterium | reverse complement strand
GGGGGGGGGGGGGGGGGGGGGGGGGGGGGGGGTGGGGGGGGGGGGGTGGTGGGGGGGGGGGGGGGGGGGGGGGGGGGGGGCGGTCATCGCCTAGAGATTACCACGCGCGGACGGCGTTCTTGGCGGCGCGGGTGTAGAGGGCGTTGACGGTGTTCCAGTTGATGACATTCATGAAGGCGGCGACATAGTCGGCGCGCTTGTTCTGGTATTTGATGTAGTAGGCGTGCTCCCAGACATCGACTCCCAGGATGGGCGCGACATTGGCGCTGAGCATGTCCTGTTGCTTTTCGCCCTGGAGGATGATGAGTTTCTGCGCGACGGGCTCGTAGCAGAGCCAGCCCCAGCCGGAGCCCTCGACGGCGTTGGCAGCGGCCTGGAACTGGCGCGAGAAGGCGTCGAAGGAGCCGAAGTCGCGCTTGATGGCTTCGGCGACATCGCCCCATGCTTCACCCCCGACACCCTTGGCGGGCGCGGCCATGCAGTGCCAGAAGATGGTGTGGTTGACATGGCCTCCGAGGTGGAAGGAGAGTTCGCGGGCCCAATGCTTGATGAGGGATTGATCGGCGCCTGACTGGCGCATCTCGGCGAGTTTGTTGAGCGCGTTGTTGGCGCCTTTGACATAGCCGGCGTGGTGCTTGTCGTGGTGGATGCGCATGGTTTGTTCGTCGATGTGGGGCTCGAGCGCGTTGTAGTCGTAGGGGAGGGGCGGGAGTGTGTATTCGCCCTTGTCGGCGTCCCAGCCGAGGGCGTGGAAATCGATGGACAGGCCGGCCTTGGTTTGATCTTGTGCGCCGAGGGCGGTGGAGATGGCGCTGAGGCCGCCGACGGCGCCGATGGCGCCGAGTGCTGCGCGGCGGTTGATGGCGTTGGTGGCGGGCGTGTTGTTTGTCATGTGTGTGCTCCTTTGTGCTGCCAAAGGGTATACCGCCCGGATGAACGGGAGTTCATTCCCCGACATAGATGACGACATCGGCGCGGTTCTTGTCGTCATCGGTGCGTTGGCGCGCCCATTCGCCGCTCATGGAGACGACGAGGACTTTGGCGCGGGGTTTGAGCGCGCGGAGGCGGGTGACGAGGCCGCCGTCGTGATCGCAGTGGAACTGGCCGACGACATGGACGACGGGCGTGTCGCCCTGGCTGATGGCGCGTGCGATGGAGTCGGCCATGGTGGCGTCCCACATGTTCTGGGAGCGGTAGAAGGGCAGGACCATGGCCTCGACATCGGCGGGTTCGGAGCCGTCTTCGGAATGTCCTGCGGCCATGCCGCCCATGAGCCCGTAGAAGCGGTCGCGGTAACCGCCGGTGGTGAGTGATGCGGGAATCACGAAGAGGGCGCGCTGGATGGGTGTGAGGGCCGCGAGTTTGTCGTAGCCCTCGGTGCGTGCGATGCGGACATAGCGGCGCGGCGCGTTGGCGGCGATGACGGGTCGGTTGGCGCCTTTGGCGGCTTCGACCATGGCGCGGTGGCCGGGCGGGTAGTTGCCATCGGTGCGCGTGGCGGCTTTGCGGAATGCTTCTTCGTCGGTGATGCCGGTGAGGTAGTCGTCGAGGGCGTTCTGTTCGTCGCGCTCGAAGAACTCCATGGCGAGGGAGGCGGTGTTGGGCTTGCGTGCGAGGATGTCGTCGAAGAGTGCTGCGGCGACGGCGAGGCCTTGTTCGTGAGAGTGCATCTCTCCGATGATGACGGCGTCGGCGTTTGCGGCGGTTGCGACGAGGTCCTGCCATGCGATGGGCAGGCCGCTGACACCGTCGAACATGGGCTGGTTGCGGATATCGCGTGGCCAGTCGGCGGGCATGGGTTGGCGGACATCGCTGGCCTGCACGCCGGGGTCGCCGCTTGCGGGCAGGGGCTTGCCGGGTGTGGACTGGCAGCCCGTTGCGAGTGCGAGGGCGAGTGCTGCGAGTGTCGCGGCGGCGGCATGCTTGGCGTTGTTCATGGGGACAGGTTCGCCGGGAGGTTGGATGGGGTCAACTTGCGGGG
>CALFMQ010000351.1 GCA_937879825.1 uncultured Phycisphaerales bacterium | reverse complement strand
ACGCGCTCCCTTCTGAGAATCCCCCGCCCCGACGCTCCGCCAGACGCTACGATGTCACCCTATGACCACGGAGCACGGAGTGTACCGAGAGACCGCCACGACGGCCGAACTTCCACCCCTCGAAGACCGCTACCACGCGGTCATGCAGCGAGTCGCCGACGCCGCGCGCCGCATCGACCGGCGAGCCGAGGACATCTGCGTCGTCGCCGTCACCAAGACCGCTGGAATCGACGACATCCGACGCCTCATCGAACTCGGCCACCGCGACTTCGGCGAGAACCGCGTCCAGCAACTCGAACACCGCGCCGCCATGATCGCCGAGACCATCGAGCGCCAGTCACGCATGCCCTCCCTGTCCAAAGGCGGACCCATCCGTCCCGAGGACATCCACTGGCACATGATCGGCTGGCTCCAGCGCAACAAAATCAAGAAGGCCATCACCACCGCCCGCCTCATCCACTCCATCGCCGACCTCCGACTCGCCGAGGACCTCCATCTCGCGGCCATGAAACGCGACATCGATGTCGATGTCCTCGTCCAGGTCAACTGCTCCGGCGAAGGCCAGAAGAACGGCTGCCCCCTCCCCGCCGCCAAACACCTCTGCGAGTCCATCGACTCCATGAGCCACGTCCACGTCCGCGGCCTCATGACCATGGCCGCCCTCGACGCCAATCAGGACGTCGCCCGCTTCGCCTTCGAACGCTGCCGCGACGCCTTCGACGACATCCGCAAGGCCGACATCGGCGACGGCAAGTTCAACATCCTCTCCATGGGCATGACCAACGACTTCGAGACCGCCATCGAGTGCGGCGCCAACATGGTCCGCATCGGCTCGGCGATCTTCGGCCCCCCCACCCACATCGACGAGCACGACGACGACGAAGACGACTCGCACGATTGAGTACAATTCAATCATGCTCGACACACTCGCCGCGCCGCTCTCGTTCATAGCCGCCGAAGCCGCCGGGGGGGCGCACGGCGCATTGGCAGCCGACTTCGAACTCTTCTCCGTTCAGGCGCTCATCGCGCTGCTCACGCTCACCGCGCTCGAAGTCGTCCTCGGCATCGACAACATCATCTTCATCGCCATCATCGCCGGGAAACTCCCCGAAGAGAAACGCGCCAAGGCCCGCACCATCGGCCTCCTCCTGGCCATGGTCCAGCGCATCCTCCTCCTCTTCGCCATCGGCTGGATCGTCGGGCTGAAGGAAACGGTCTTCTCCATCGCGGGCAATGACTTCTCGTGGAAAGACATCATCCTCCTCGCCGGCGGCGTCTTCCTCATCGCCAAGGCCGTCAAGGAAATCCACGAGAAGATCGAGGGCGACCCCGAGCACATCATCGAGACCACCCGCCGCGCATCCTTCAAGTCCGTCATCTTCCAGATCATCCTCATCGACGCCGTCTTTTCGGTGGACTCCATCCTCACCGCCGTCGGCCTCGTGCCCCCCAGGCACATCGAGATCATGATCACCGCCGTCGTCATCTCCGTCGTCATCATGATGCTCGCCGCCGGCCCCATCTCTCGCTTCGTCGAGAAACACCCCACCATCAAAATGCTCGCCCTCGCCATCCTCGTCATGATCGGCGTCCTCCTCGTCGCCGAAGGATTGGGCGAACACTTCCCCCGCGGCTATGTCTACTTCGCCATGGCCTTCTCGCTCGTCGTCGAGATGCTCAACATCCACGCCGGCAAGAAGCGCACAAAGAAACACGCAACAAGCGCCAATGTGTCCGACGGGTGACAACAAAATCCCCTCCCACTGGGAGGGGTAGGGGAAGGCTTCTTCAACACTGTTCCCCCCACTCTGGGAGATGGCAGGGTGAGGGCTTCTTCAGTGTCTTCATCCCCTCCCTCTGGGAGGGGTAGGGGAGGGCTTCATCAACTCCGACCCTTCTCCCCTCCGGGGAGAGGATGGTGCGGGGGGGAGGACGAAGCGACAAGCGAGGGGAGCGATCCGCTCCTTCTCCCCTTGAGGGAGAAGGTGGCCGCGAACGAAGTGAGCGGACGGATGAGGGGTATGACTGGACGAACCCCTCGCGCAAGCGAGGGGCAACTCAATCCCGACGAGCCCGATGCGCAAGCGAGGGGCCGGATTGTTTGTTAGAGCCGCGAGGAGAACCGAGCAGACGAGGTTGCGCCCACATCATGACTCAACCATCCGCCACGGCGCCAACACCGAACCCCCGGATGGATAAACCTCAGCGGCGGTCTAACTTTGAATCGGCTGGTCGACGAAGTTTTCGCCTTGTGTATTTGACGCCTATAACGGCCTTGCCGGTCATTTCAGCATTCTTAATTGCGCCCAAGAAATCGGTCGATGAGTCACCGCCTTCACCCATCCGACGACTAAACTCTCGCCATTCATATGCCGCAACAAAGATATTGCTTAGCACAAGATCTGCAAACAGACTCATCGGCTCTTGCAGCTTCACGATCTCGCCATGCAACAACTTTGACCGCAAGCCATAGAGCTTCTTCATTCGCTCAATTAGACCCGGACGACTCGTTGCGTCATCGGTCATGAGCGCAGCAACACGACGAGAGAGCTCGTCACTTATGCCGCTCTCGCTCTTCTCGCCGAGAAGCGACTCCATTGCGCAGACCTTAAGTGCAATAGAATGCTCCATCCATTTCGAATCCATTGACGCTCGGACAAGGTTCAATGCGGCGCTAATTCGGCGGCTATATGCCTTCTTGTTCGCTGCCGAGCCCAACAGGAAACACTCAACTCCCCACTTCACAAAAGAGAAGACATCTGATTCCTCCGCAGTCGGTTGATCTTCATCAAAACCATGCATGCGAATCAAACCTGGTAGAGCCGAAAATCCACCGTATCGTGCAATACGGAATAGTGAGCCAATGACCTGCTGTATCTCGGAAACCATTTGCCCAAGGCGTGCGAGGCTCGCCACGGCGGATACTCGCGCATAGAGCGATCTGGAACCCGGTATGTCGGCTGCCAAGAAAAACATGTCAAACTCTGCAGGCGAACGCACTTCAAACGATGCGTCAGGAAGCGCTCCTACCAAATCGATACTGACATTGCCCGATACCGCGAGGGTCTGCTCTAGTCGCGATGAGGTGCCAACCCACCCTGAAGCTATGGCAAATGGCTGAGATTGGCGCGTCCCAGATGGAGTCGAGACCAGTTGCTCACACTGTCGGACAAACTGCGCATACGAGGAGTCAAAGTCCGAAAGTGAACATCCCGCCATGCAGTCAGTCCAAGCCGAAGTCAGCTCATCAACCGTAACCGGAATGGACCACCCGAGCTTCTCAGAGAGACTCTCTCGGATCTTGGGTACGGCAACCAGTGCATTGAGTGCCGTTGAGTATGGCGAGCCATATCCACGCAACTCGACCCACTCTTGCACACAGTCTTGCAAATCTCGCTTGAGATGAGTC
>CALFMQ010000350.1 GCA_937879825.1 uncultured Phycisphaerales bacterium | reverse complement strand
CTTCGCACGCGCCGTGAACGCCGCACGCGACGCCAGCACCGCCTCGATCCGCGCACGCGTCTCGTCATCGAAGTAATCCGGACGCAACAGCGAAGTGAACACCCGGTGCTGCGGGTGCAGCATCGACCGGAACGCCGTCGCGATCACCGGCTGGCTCTTCGCCCCCACGCTCGTCATGTCGTAATAGTTGTGCGGCTCCATCCCGAAGCACGCAAAGAACCGACCCACCCAGCGGTACTCATCGTCCCGCCCGATCCGGATCGCGCCGTGACGCTCACCCGAAGTCCGGTCCAGCTGCGCATCAGTGATCTCAAACCCCACATGCAGCATCCCCAGCAGATCGCACACCGCCCGATTGCACGCGTGATTCACGAGCAGGCACCGGTCGTACAGCGGCACCTCCTCGCCGAACATCCGCGACAACTCCGCGAACAACCTGTCCTGCATCTCAATCGGATCCGCGAATCGCATCGCCATCATCTCCACCTGCTTCCGTCGTCACCCCGACGATCGCGAGCCCCGCGCATATCCGCGCGCAACCCGATCCGTTGCCCGTGCCGCGAGTCCAACTATATCCCGATCATCCACCCTCACCCCTGTAGCACCGATCCCCAAACCGACCCCATGCCCCGCTACAATCGCGTCCCCATTCCATGAACCACTCGCGGCGTCATCCACGCCGCCCGCGAAAGGACTCGACCCGTGGCCACCACCTCCAATACCCACTACGACCTCATCGTCATCGGCGGCGGGCCCGCCGGCTATGTCGGAGCCATCCGCGCCGCGCAACTCGGCATGAAGGTCGCCTGCGTCGAACGCTCCAAACTCGGAGGCGTCTGCCTCAACTGGGGGTGCATCCCCTCCAAGGCGCTCCTCACCAACGCCGAGATCTACGAACGCATCACCCACGAAGCCGACGAACTCGGACTCAAGTTCGAGAAACTCGGAGTGGACTGGAACAAGGTCATCTCCCGTTCACGAGGTGTCGCCGACAAACTCAACAAGGGCATCGCCTTCCTCTTCCGCAAGAACAAAATCGAACACATCGAGGGCCACGCCAAGATCACCAGCGGGCGCAAAGGCGACAAGCCCTGCCAGGTCGAGATCTACGACGCCAAGGTGCAGGACACCTTCACTCTCGCCCCCGCCGAGATCGCCAAGAAGCCCCGCCAGACCATCACCGCGACCAATGTCATCATCGCCACCGGCTCCGTCGCCCGTGATCTCCCCTTCGCCCGCTACGACGGCGACAAAATCATCGGCGCCCGCGAAGCCATGACCCTCCCCAAGCAACCCAAATCACTCATCGTCATCGGCGCCGGCGCCATCGGCATGGAGTTCGCCTACTTCTACCACTCCTACGGCACCAAAGTCACCGTCGTCGAGATGCTCCCGCACATCCTCCCCGTCGAAGATACCGACATCTCCAAAGCCCTCGAGAAGGTCTACAAGAAGAAGGGCATGGACCTCCGCACCTCCCACACCACAACCAAGGTCGAAACCACCAAGACCGGCGTCAAAGTCACCATCGCGCCCTTCGAGAACGGCAAGGCCGACGAGAAACGCGCCGAAACACTCGAAGCCGAGAAAGTCCTCCTCGCCATCGGCGTCCGCGGCCGCTACGACGGCCTCTTCGATGAGTCGCTCGGAATCCAGACCGTCAAGGACCACATCAAGACCGACTACACACCCCCCGCGCCCGGCAAAGACCCCGCGCCCGTCGTCTCCTACAAGACCTCCGTCGAAGGCATCTACGCCGTGGGCGATGTCATCGGCCCGCCCTGGCTCGCGCACGTCGCCTCCGAAGAAGCCATCCTCTGCGTCGAGCGCATCGCCGGCCACGATCCGATCCCGATGGATTACACCGTGATCCCCGGCTGCACCTACTGCGTCCCGCAGGTCGCCTCCGTCGGCTTCACCGAGCGCGCGCTCATCGAGCAAGGACTCAAGAAGGGCCAGGACTACGAAGTCGGCTCCTACCCTTTCATGGCCCACGGCAAAGCCATCGCCTCCATGCACACCGACGGCCTCGTCAAAATCATCCGGGGATTGCCGAGAGGCGAGATCCTCGGCGCGCACATCATGGGCGATCAGGCCACCGAACTCATCGCCGAACTCACACTCGCGCGACGACTCGAAGCCACCACCGAAGAACTCAATGTCACCGTCCACGCCCACCCCACCATGCACGAAGCCGTCCACGAGGCGTCCCTCGCCTCCGAAGGCAAACTGATTCACGGTTGAGCGTGCTCTCCCTCCCCCGTCGCCGACGGGGGAGGTGCCGAACGAAGTGAGGCGGGGGGGCGGAGGGGGTCGGCTCCGACCGCTACATTCCGATCACATCACCAACCCGTCCAGCGACCCTAGCCCCAGCGGCTCCTTCGTGAAGAACGGCTCCGCGTACAGCGTCCCGATCCGAGTCCCGAAGTACCCGAGCGAGTGCTCCACCCACTCCCGCACGCCGTGGCCCTTCGGCTGCGCGCCGATCCGCCCCGGCGCCACGAACTGCGTGTGGTACGCCTCCATCGCCTCGATCTTCTTCCCCTCAAACCCCGTCACATCAACGCAGAACCCCGGGTTCGCCACCCACCGCAGGTGCGTCGCGTAGTAGTAGAACACCCACTTCGGGTAGATCGGCTCCCCCGGCAGATCCGCCTTCGTCAGCTTCGCGTCAAAGCGCGCATCCTCAACGATCCGCGTCGTCGCCTTGTGGTCCGGGTGCGCATCCTCATAGAACGGCACAAACAGAATCGCCGCACGATGCTCGCGAATCACCCCCGCCACCGCACGCCGCGCCTCGATCGTGTGCTCGATCCAGCGATTCGAGAGCGCATGCCCGCCCCACGCCGCGTCCCCCCCGTACCCGCGCGCCGGGCCCTCCACCCGCAGCATCCGGCGCTTCACACCCAGAATCTCCGTCGCTCGCGCCGCCTCCCGCTCGCGCGTCGCCGGATCGCCCAGGGGCGTCGGCTCGCCGTTGGTCATATCCAGCAAGAGCACATCGTGCCCCTGCGACGCCAGCTTCGCGATCGTCGCGCCCATCCCCGCTTCCTGATCGTCCGGGTGCGGCCCAACAACAAGAATCCGTGCCATACCACCTCCATCGCCACATCGACTGATCCGACCCGATCATACGGACCGTTCATCGACCAGGAACGACGCGCACCTAGGACCCGTCTCAGCAGGCGAGCGGCGCGACGCGAGCCGTTCTACAACGTCTCAACTCGCCCGCCGCGAAGCGGCGAGGCGAACTCAAAAAAAACGACGGGCCCGTAGAGGCCCGCCGTTCGTTTGATAAATAGATCAGACCGTCGCGATTAGCGGTACAGAGTCGTGGACTCGGTCTCGCGGATCGGAGTGGTCTTGGCGCGGCTCGTCACCGCCGTGGCGAAGCGAACGTCGCCCTCGGCATCCGCCTTGGCGACAACCGTCCAGGTCGCGACCGCCTTCGGGGCAAGCGTCCCGAGCGGAGCGAAGGTGATCGTCTTGCCCGAAACGGTGCCGGTGGTGGCGCCGCCCGAAGACACATACGACTCCTCGCCCGGCAGCTCGCAGACAACCTTGATGTCGTTGTCGTCGGCCGAACCCTGGTTGGTCACGCGGATGGTGTAGGTCACCGTGCCGCCGATCTCGATCGGGTCCGGATTGTCAACAACCTCGACGAGAATCGCGGGGATGCCCTCGACAGTTGTCGAGCAGGCGTCACGCGCCTCGGTCGCGCAAGCACAGTTGACCACAGCTTCGGTGCGGTAGGTGCCCGAGTTGCCGGGGTTGACCGTGAAGGTCATGCTCTTGGACTCGCCCTTCTTGAGCGAACCAACATTCCAGTTCACGCTGCCGCCGGCCGAAGCGCCGGCGTTGGAAGCGCTCACGAACGAGGCACCCGCGGGCATCGAAGCGCTGACGCGGGCGTCAGAGCAGTCGCCGTCGCCCGTGTTCTTCACCGTCACCGAGTACTCGATCGGGCGACCGATGTAACGGGTGCCGGGGCACTCAACAGCGATCTCGAGGACCGGCTGAACAACCGTCACCGCGACCGTGTTCGACTCGGCGCTCAGGCCGCCAGCCGCCGACGCCGAAGCGTTGTTCGAATAACGACCCGGCTTGGAGATCTTCACGGGAATCGCTCTCGAAACCTGCGCCTGACCCGGGCCGATGTCCGGAACATCAAGCTCGATCACGCTCTTGCCGTCCATCGTCGTCATGCCCGCGGGCAGCTCGTCGCGGACCTTCACGGCGCGGGCAAAGCCCGTACCCGTGTTCTTGACCGTGAACACGACCTGCGCCGTATCGCAGGGCGTCATGTTCGCCGGAGTCATCTCCTTCACGAGCGCCAGCGCCGGCTGAACGACATTCGTCGTCGCGCACAACGCGTTGTTGTACGAAACCGAAACGCAAGCCGACGAAACGCCCACGCGGTCCGCCTTGCCCGAGACCTTGATCACCTTCGTCTCGCCCGGAGCCAGGTCGCCCAGACCCCACTGCATCCCGCCAGAGGGCGAGCGCGTCGCGCTGGGAGACGACGAAGCAACCGAGAGGTTGTCCATCGAGTCGCCAGTCACAACAACATTCTGAAGAACGCCGCGGGTGATGTTCGTCACGCGGATCTCGTAGTCATAAGACTCGCCCATCCGCACCTCGCGCGGCATCACCTGCTCAAGAAGCAGGGCGCTCGTCGCCCGGTCGCCCGTCGGGAAATACATCGACGCCACATTCCCCGACATCATCGCCGGAGCAGGGGCCGGAGCCGGAGCCGGCTTCGCCGCCTCCTCATGGTGCGCCACATCGCTGCCGTGATCGCCGTGGCCGTGACCGAAGTGGTCGTGGCGGCAACCAGCAAGGGCAACAAGCCCCGCCGCCGCAAATCCAAGGAATGACATCCTTCTGACTACGCTGAACATGTGAGTCTCCTCGTTCGAGTTTCCACCGTGGTGTATCTGTGCTCTCCCCGCGACCTTTCGCGGGTCCCCGGCGGCGCGGATCATAACCGAAGCCCCATAAGATGGGGAATACAATAACCATCTCCGGGGAAGAATCCGGCCGATAATATCAGGAGTTATCGGACGCTCATTCGCTCGTCGGGCGGCTCGCAACGACCAGCCGCGCTCCCAGATGCTCCGCGTACGCCAGAATCCCCTCCACAGCCCCACGAGCATCGATATCCCCGTCTCGAAGGTCCCCCGCCTCCAGCACCAACCGAGACACCTGCGCCAGGGCCCGCCTCCCGCCCTCGCCCCAATCATCGAACGCGCCCCCCGCAGCGCCCGCATCAACAGGCTCGCGCTCGCCCGATCCCCGCGCCCGGTCCCGCAACATCCCGATCAACTCCAGCAACCCCGCGCGCGACTCCGCGTGCTCGATCGCGTCCGCCGCGATCGCAACCTCCCCGCCCACCATCTTCATGCACGCCTCCTCCACGCCCGCCCGCACACGCTCCGTCGCCGCGCGCACGCCCCGCTCATCAAACTCCGCAGCACCCAACCCATTTACCGCCGCAACCTCACCCGCATCCCCCGCCGTTGCCACCAAACCGATCAATCGCAACAGCCGCTCATGCAACCCCGTCAACCGCGCCGCCTCGCCGTCATCGCCGCGCGCCCAGGCCATCAGCCGCGCCGACCGCGCACCCGCCATCTGCCGCGCCAGTTCCCTCCCGACGCCGCCCGACGCCCGGTCCATCGATGAGCCCGCCGCCGCCAGCGCCCGCTCCGCATCCCCCGGTTCAATTGATTCAAGAATCACCTCGAGCCGCGCAAGCCGCTCCCCCGCCTCCGCCCGCGTCTCCTCTTCCAAGGCCATCACGCCCAACCCCGAAACAACGCCCGCAGCCGCAAGCGATGCAGCATCCCCCCGCGCCGCAAGCGCCCGCTCCCATTCCCCGCACGCCAGCGCCCGACGCATCGTCTCGACCAGCCCGCGATGACTCGCGATCAGACTCACCGTCCCCGGATCGCGCAGCCGCCCCGGCGCACCCGCCACCGCAACCAACTCCTCCAGCACGCTCCGCTCCAGAGTCTCGTACGCCCGAAGCGTCAGCCGCCATCCCTTCTGCAGCTCCCGCGCCACACCCTCCGCTCGAACCCCCGGCATCCCCCGCTGCGCCACGCACGCCCGCACCAATGCCGCCTCGAGCGAACCCGCCGCCCCCGACTCCGCGCCGAACTCCACCGCCGCCAGCCCCGGCCCCCACACCGCATCACGCACCGCCCGCGCGATCCGATCCCGAGTCCGGCGGCTCGAATCGCCCAACCGATCCGACCCGATCTCCCCGAGCAACCGCGCGCACGCCCCCCGCGCCGCATCACCAAGCACCGCCCCGCCCACGCTGCGCGTCGCGTCCGACACCAACCGATCCTCATCCCCGAGTCGTTCCTCACGCGGGTACATCGCCGCGTGCGCCCGCGCCAATCCGTTGTAGTGCAGGTCCGTCGCGCGCACCGAAACATCATCCGGCGCATCCGTCGGCACCGGCGCATCCACAAACCGCCGCAGCGAACCCCGCGCCCGCTGATACGCCACCACCGCCACCTCGGGCGCACCCTCGCCGCGCGCCGCCAGCGCCAACTCCATGTACCGCCCCGCCATCCCGTCAATGCCGCCCAGCGCCCGCGCGATCGTCACCCCCAGCATCCCGCTCCGCCACCCGTCCGAATACGCATCCAGCCAGGGCGTCATCAACCACACCGCATCAACCCGCGCCCGCAGCTTCAACCGCTCGCTGAGAGTCAGATCCGCGTCCGCCCCCGCCCGCTCCAGCGCCTCCGCCCGCGCCGCCAGCGCCTCAATCTCGTGATTCAGCCGATCCACCACATCCACCAGCGCACTCGTCTCGATCCGAGGCCGCTCCGGCGCGCTCAAGTCCAGCACCTGCGCACCCGCCGCGCCGCACGCCCACGCGCACCACACCAGCGCCGCATATCCCGCCGCACGCCTCATCCGCCCCGCGCCTCCCTCGCCGCCCGCTCGTACACGCGCTCCAGATCATCCACCATCGCCCGCGCATCAAACCGCGTCCGCACGCGCCCCCGCGCCGCGCTCGCCATCACCAATGCCCGCTCCCGATCCTCCAGCATCCACATCACCGCCTCGCGCAGCCCCGCAACATCGCCCGCCCCCACCAGCCGCCCCGTCCTTCGATCCTCGCACACCTCCCCGGTTCCCTCGATATCCGTCGCCACCACCGGCACGCCGCACAACATCGCCTGCACCACCACCCGCGGCAATCCCTCGCGATAACTCGGATGCACCAGCACATCCATCGCGCCAATCAACCCCGGAATCCGCCCCGGCTCAACCAATCCCGTCATCACCACCGAGTCACGCAAACCCATCCCCGCGATCCGCTCTGTCAGCCGCCCCCGCCACAGCCCGTCGCCCACCCACATCAACTTCATCCGCGCATCAGCCCGCAGCACATCGCCCAGCGCATCCAGCACATCATCGTGCCCCTTTAACTCAAACAGCCGCGCCACCGTCCCGATCACGATGTCCTCATCACCGATCCCAAGCGCCGCGCGCACCGCCTCCCGCGTCTCACCCGCGCGCACATCGTCATAGGAGCCCATCTCCATCCCCGAGATCACCGTCTCATACTGCTCCCGCCTCCCGATCCCCGCGCGCAGGTACCGCTCGCGCAAAGAGTCGCTCACCGTCACCATCACATCGCACCGCTTCGCAGCCCACCGCTCGCTCGCGATATACAACCGGTTCTTCCACCACCTCTCATGCTCATGAAACGCCGACCCGTGCACCGTGTGCACGACGCCAGGGCGAGGATGATGGGGGGGGCCCCAGGCCGCGCCGCGTCCCACCACCCCCGCCTTCGACGAATGCGTGTGCACCACATCGGGCCGCAACTTCTCAATCAGCGCCCGCAGCTCCCGCCGCGCCCGCCAATCCTTCACCGGGTGAACCTCCCGCACCATCGACGGCACCACATGCCGCGCAATCCCGCGCCCGTCCTCCGCGCGAAACGCATCGATCCGTTCCGTCATCGAGCCCTCGGGCCCGTACACCGGCCCGTGCGCCACATGCACCTCGTGCCCCCGCCGCGCCAGTTCTTCGCTCGCAACAACCACCGTCTCCTGCGAGCCCCCCAGAATCATCCGTGTTGAAACGTTCAGGATGCGCACGACGCGTCCCCATCCTCGGGATACCGCATCCACATCAAACACAATCCCCGCGCCGGCATCGTCATTCCCGCGCTCCGTCGATCCCGCGCCGCCAGAATCCCTTCGATATCCGCCGGCTTCTTCTTCCCCTTCCCGACATCCACTAGCGTCCCCGCGATGATCCGCACCATGTTGTAGAGAAACCCGCCCCCCGAAACATCGATCTGAATCAACCCCGCCTCCGGCCGCGCCACGCTGCACGCAAACACCGTCCGCACCGTGGACTCCCGCCCGTGACCCGCCGCCGCAAACGAAGCAAAGTCGTGCTCGCCCACCAACCGCCGCGCCGCCTCGTGCATCGCCGCGTGATCCAACTCCTCCCACATCCAGTGCACGAACCGACGATCCCGAATCGGTCGCAGCCGCCCCGTCCGAATCGAATACCGATACCCCTTGCTCACGCAATCCCGAATCGGATCAAAGTCATCCCGCGTGCGCACCAGATCGGTAATCACCACGTCCTCGGGCAACCGCGAGTTCACGGCCAACCCGAGCCGCTCATCCACCGGCCCCCGGCGCTCATCGCTCGTCGTGAACGCCGCCGTCTGCATCACCGCGTGCACGCCCGAGTCGGTGCGGCTCGCGCCCAAGACGCTCACCTCCTCGCGCACCACATCACGGATCGCAACCTCCAGCACATGCTGCACCGTCCGCAGATCAATCCGCTCACGAAGGGGGGGGGCGGGGGGAGTGGGGGGGGCGGGGGTGGTAGTGGGGGTGCCATCGATTTGCTCGACATCCACCAACGGCCGCTGCGCCTGCCATCCGCAGAAGTCCGTCCCGTCATACGCAACCGTCATCCGATACCGGGGCATCCACGCAGCATACGCCCGCCGAATCCTCCCCAATTCCCCCCATCCCGCCGCCCGAATCACCATCGCCCCCGCCGCCCCATCGCCCGGCTCAGCGCCGAATTAATGTCACACAAACCCCGTGGGCGCAACGACTTTCGTGAAACCGGCGGCTCGCCGCCGGCGAATACAGACTCAGGGAGAGAGCCCCGCTCGTTGCCAGTCCCGGAAAGTAAGTGCGTCTTTCCGAACTCGAAACGACACGGGAACGCTGGCCTTGCCCACGGGGGCATCCCGGCCGCACAGGGGCCGGGACCCTCAGTCAGTTCGTTCAATCTCTCACGCTCCCTGGTCGGTGTCCCCTGCCGGGCAACACACACTCCGCCCGACAAGAGCACCGTGTTCCTTCTCTCCTGTGCGTGGCCGTCTGTGCACGATCCTCCGTTGCACCGGCGGCTTTTTCATTTCATACAGATATTCCTATTGACGAATATTCCGTTTATGGAATAATTAGTTGGTGTGGGATGTCGAATACACCGACGAGTTCGAGGTGTGGTGGGAGTCACTCTCGCCCGAAGCGCAGGAGGCGCTCGCCCACGATGTCGAGGTTCTCGCCGCCGTTGGGCCGGGGCTCGGCCGCCCGATCGTCGACTCCATCAAGGGCTCGCGCTACTCCAATATGAAGGAACTCCGTACATCACATGCCGGTGCACCGCTCCGCACATTCTTCGCATTCGACCCCCGCAGGTGCGCCATCCTGCTCATCGGGGGCGACAAGTCGGGAGACCCACGATTCTACGAACGCATGGTGCCCAAAGCGGACGATCTGTACGACCAACACCTCAGACAACTCCGCCGGGAAGGACTGATCGATGGCTAAGAAGTGGAACGACCTCAAGAAGAGACTGACCCCCCAGGCGCGCGCCCGTGTCGACGCCCGCGTCGCGCGCACACTCGAGTCGCTCCCCCTCGATGAAATCCGCAAGGCGATCGGTCTCACGCAAGCCGAACTCGCCGACCGAATGGATGTTCAACAATCTTCCGTTTCCAAAACAGAGAGCGCCGCCGACATGTACATCTCCACCCTGCGCCGCTACATCGAAGCGCTGGGCGGCACGCTCCATATCACCGCAGAGTTCCCCGATGGCCGCTCCATGGAAATCGGCGACATGATGTTCGACGACGCCGCCTGACTCAATGCCCGAACAGGTTCGTCGCCGCGAACATCCCCTCCGCCTCGAAGTACGCAAGCGCCTCGTCCACCGATCCGAAGATCTTCGTCGCCGTCTCTGTAATAAACGGCGAGGGCGCTTTCCGCGGCTTCCAGATCACGTACACCTCTTTCGTGTGCTCGAACGCGTGGTGCAACTCCCGCTCCACGCCCGACGACAACCCCGGAATCCCGCCCGCCAACTCCGGGATGTACGACACGATCATGTGCGACTGATCCACCAGCTTGAAGTCGCGCATGTAGATCTGACCATCAATATCACCCGCGATATCCAGCACCTCGCGCACCTTCACGCGCAGCACCGGTGCGCCACGCGACCCGCCGTACGCGTGCGGCTCGATATCCAGAAAGTCCCGCCCGTCCTTCGCCGCCGCGATCGCATTATCAAGCAGCAGCTTCTCATCCACATCCGCCGGGTCGAAGGTGATGAAATGGTCCGCCAACTCCGCCCGGAACCGCTCGATCTCCTCGAGAACCTCCGGCATGTCCACCACATGGCTCATCGGGAAACTCGGGTACACCTTCTTCATCGCGGGCCTGCAGATCAGCCGGAAGCACGTCCGCGTCGTCTGCTGATGCCGCCCGCGGCTCAGAATGTAGAACGGCTTGCCCATCGCCTGCGCCATCAGCTCCGTCGCGAGAATCTCCTCCTCACGCCACACCATGCAGTCCTTGAGCGTCGCATCAATCTCGTGATCCCGGTGCAAGCGGTGATGCACCACCTCGATGTTGTCCACCACGCAGATGAACAGGTCCGGCGCGAGCTTCTGAATCTGATCGAAATCGAACGCCGCGAACAACCCATGCCGCCAACGGAATGTGGCGTGCGTGTTCACGATCATGTTCTCGACGCCCTTGCTCTCGGCGATGATGTCCTTGAACGCGGCTCGCCGGAGCGAGTTCAGCCGGCTCCACGGCAGGTCCAGAATCCGTCCCTCCCGGATGTCCCGACCCTCCGCGTACATCATGTCCCCCACATTGAACATCGCCAGCGACTCCCCCTGCGCGCCCGCGAAGTCCACCGCCCCCTGCAAATACGCCTTCTTGTCCACCCCCACCTGACCCGTCACGATCGCGCGCATACACCGGCTCCCAATACTTCGTGTTCACGAGTCCGCCGGGCCCACCGCGCCCGATCCACGGTTCAGTATACTAGTCCGCACCGGTGCCATGGCTCAGCCCGAAGGGTGGGCCATGTCGTCAGCCCTCCTATTGTTCATTTCCACTTGTCACATCTCCCGACCAGCCCTCACGACTCCTCACCACCGAGGCGCTCATCCATGAGACTTCACGCAATCCTCATCCTCGCCGCCGCGCTACTCCTACCTGCATGCACCTCCGGCATCCCCATCACCATCACATCCATCGCCGACCCCGACGCCGACCTCGCCGCCGTCCAGACATTCGACCTCGCCCAGACCTCCACCAACGAACCCCTCATCGAGAAGAACCTCCTCCGCATCGCCGAGCGCGAACTCACATCCCGCGGCCTCGCGCGCAACACCACCAACCCCGATGTCCTCGTCGCCATCCTGGGAGACACCGACGAACGCCGCGAGTACGTCCCGCCCTCAACCTCCTACACGCCCTACTACGAGCCCGGCAACTCCTTCACCATCACGCGCAAGCGCACCGTCAACGGCACCGTCGTCCGCTCGCGCCAGCGCATCCACACAACCGGCGACTGGGTCTACATCCCCCACACCGCCCCCGGCTACGAGCGCACCGTCTTCCGCAAGTCCATCACCATCCGCCTCCTCGACGCCGGCGCCACGACCGACAACTCGGATGGATCGGGCTTTGATGCCGTACCAATCTGGGAGTCCACCGTCACCAACATCAGCACCGAGCCCGACCTCCTCAAACTCGCGCCGCTCATGATCCGCGAAGCACTCGCCGAGTTCCCCGCGCCCACCGGCAAGCCGACCAGGCGCATCGTCGACGACCCCGGCGCCTAGCGACGCCCCGCGTCGGATACCCTGTCACAGAGAATCCGGCAACAGACCGCACGCCGATCGCACCGAAAGGGGACCATCCATGAAGTTCAATCGTTCACTCCTCGCCCACGCCGTCATCGCCTCCATCGCCGTCACCGGCCTCGCCATCGCCAACCAGGACGGCGCAGACGGCTCGCACGGCGATCACAACGACAGCTCGATCGGCGCGCCCGCCGATGTCGGCGCCTTCAAGATGATCCTGGGCGACAAGAAAATGAACGACCCCAACGCCATGGCCGAATGGATGGCGCTGGGCCAACCCGGCGAGGCGCACAAGTTCCTCGCAAAGTTCAACGGCGAATGGAAAACCACCATGCGCATCGCCATTGACCCGTCCCAGCCCCCGACGGAGTCCTTCGGCCGCGCATGGTTCGAACCCGTCCTCGGCGGCCGATTCATCCAGCACAAACTCGCCACACCCATGATGGGCATGCCCTACGAAGGCCTCGGCTTCCTCGGCTTCGACAACACCACCCGCATGTTCACCCAGTCCTGGATGAACTCCATGAGCACCGATGTCCTCATGTCCAAGGGCTCCATCAACCGCGAAGGCAACCAGATCACCATGTTCGGCGAGATGAACGAGCCCGGCACCGGCGAGGTCGGCAAGGTCGTCAAGTTCCTTTACCGCTTCGACAACGACGACAAGTTCATGTTCGAGGTCTGGGAAGTCATGTACGGCGATCCCTGGAAAGTCTTCGAGATCGAGTACAACCGCAAAAAGTAATCAACCGCTCCGCGCGCCGCGGCTCATCCCGACGCCCGCCGAGCGAGCCACGCCGCCCGCTCAATAAGCCGCCCCGCCAGCCCCCGCCCCCGCGCGGGGGCTGTGTTATTCTCACCCCGCAGCAACACGGAGAATCGCGAACATGGCCATCCTGATCGACGCCAACACCAAGGTCATCTGCCAGGGAATCACCGGATCATTCGGTGCGCTCCACACGCGCGGGTGCTACCACTACGGCACCAGGATGGTCGGGGGCGTCACGCCCGGCAAAGGCGGCACCAAGGACGAAAACAACCTCCCCATCTTCAACACCGTCGCCGCCGCCGTCCGCGAGACCGGCGCCGATGCCACCATGATCTTCGTCCCGCCCCCCTTCACCGCCGACGCCATCCTCGAAGCCATGGACGCCGGCATCAAGACCATCATCGCCGTCACCGAAGGCGTCCCCGTGCAGGACATGGTCAAAGTCCGCGCCGTCCTCGACGAGAACAACGCCGGCAAATCAGTCAAAGAACGCACCGTCCTCGTCGGCCCCAACTGCCCCGGCGTCATCACACCCGGCCCCAAGACCGGCTCCGGCGACTCCGCCAAAGACCCCTACACAAAGTCCGGCTGCAAAATCGGAATCATGCCCGGCTACATCAACACGCACCGCTCCGAGTCCAAACTCGGCAAAAACGTCGGCATCGTCTCACGCTCCGGCACACTCACCTACGAAGCCGTCTGGCAAACCTCCAACCTCGGGTTGGGCCAATCAACCTGCGTCGGCATCGGCGGCGATCCCGTCCGCGGCTTCGGCTTCATCGACTGCCTCGAACGCTTCCAGGCAGACCCCGACACCGACGCCATCCTCATGATCGGCGAGATCGGAGGCACCGACGAAGAGGCCGCCGCTGACTACATCA
Organism: uncultured Phycisphaerales bacterium; assembly: GCA_937879825.1. GTDB lineage: Bacteria > Planctomycetota > Phycisphaerae > Phycisphaerales > UBA1924 > JACKHC01. Next base: position 2,026 of record CALFMQ010000350.1, on the reverse strand, counting down.
CCAAATATGTCACCAAGCCCGTCGCTTCATTCATCGCCGGACGCACCGCGCCGCCCGGCAAACGCATGGGCCACGCCGGCGCCATCATCTCCGGCGGCCAGGGCGGCGCCGACACCAAAATCGCCGCGCTCAAAAAAGCCAACATCACCGTCGCCGAAACACCCGCCGACATGGGCGGCGCCATGGCCCGCGCCATGAACCTCGCCTGATGCTCTGACCCGGGTGCCATGGCTCGAACCGAGCATCATGGATGCGAGGGCGAGCCATGTTCGAAGCAAACGCGCCAGCAATGCGATCTCACGATCATTCCCACTACCATCCCCCCATGCTCACCCGACTCTTCCTCCTCGCCGCCCTCGCCACCCTCCCCGCCTGCTCGCTCTTCTCCCACGCGCGCGAACCGTCCATCGACGCCGCATCCAACTACACCGGCCCCGCCGTCGAGTTCGACTCCTCCTCCCGCACGCACATCGCGCGAATCACCTGCCCCACACCCGGCTGGTCCGCCTCCCACGATCTCACCCGCGAGGGATGGCCATCCCACGAGGTCTTCATCACCCTCGTCCCGCCTCCCGCCGACGCCATCAACGCGCAGGTCCTCACAACAATCCTCGTCGATACCGAAGTCCGCGCCGCCTCGCCCTGCCGCGTCTACATCCGCCGCGCCGACCAGGCCCCCGACTCCATCGCCTCCGGCTCCTACGCGCTCGCAGCGTCCGCCGAGCCCGCGCCCGCCCGCTGATTCCCGCGCAATCTGTTCGGACCCTGCTCGGAATAACCGCGCCAGGCGAGACCGCTCGCGCCCCTCGTGCGTCTCAATAATCAACTTCCACGACCGCACCCCGCAACGGGCCGATGTCTACAACATGGGGCGCGCACCCTCACGAGGCCGCACACGCCGACATGACCGAACCCACACCCCCCAACACCCCGACCGCCCCCCCCGCACCCGCGGCCCCCGACACCCCCGCGCCCGCGCCGCGCGCCAGACGCAAGCGCTCAAAGCGCTACTCCCTGCCCCGCCTCATCCTCGCCGTCGCCGTCATTCTCCTGCTCATCACGCAGACCGGCGTCCTCCGCTTCGCCGTCCTCCCCGCCATCGAGAACATGCTCGGCTGCGAAGCAACCTCCGGCCGCGTCTATGTCTCGCTCACCGGCCGCGTCATCGTCAAAGACCTCGAACTCCGCGCACCCGCGCTCCAGCAAGACGCCGCACGCTTCTTCCGCGCGCCCCGCGCCGAGTTCGTCCCCGACTTCGGCGGCATCATCGGCGCCGGCTCATCCATCCGCGCGCTGCGAATCAACGACGCCACCATCCGCGTCTCACAGGCAGAAGACCAATCCCTCAACCTCATGAAACTCAACTTCGCCAGCGGGGGGGGGAGCGGAGGAGGTGGTGGGACCGGGGGGGGGATGCCGTCGCGCCTCCCCGAGATCGAACTCAATAACGCCCTCGTCGAGTTCGGCGAGAACGACGCCACCAACTACACCCCGCTCGCGACCATCCTCGTCTCCGGCTCGCTCTCCGCCTCGCCCTCGCAGCCCGGCGTCTACACAGTCGACCTCGCCGAGTCATCGCTCGATAGCTCCGCCGCGCCCATCACCGACCCCCACGCTCCATCCGGCGGCATGCGTCTCGACGGCATCATCGACACCAAGAACCGCTCCGGCGAGATCACCCTGCGCGACGCCGATCTCCAGGACTGGGCCGCGCGCACCGCGCCGCTCCACGAGAGCATGTGGCTCCGCGCCAACGCCTACTCGGGCAGTTTCTCTGAACTCCGATTCGCGTTCGACGCCCGCGAAGGCCTCACATCCACCATCGAAATCAACGCCGCAGACATCAACATCCCCATCCCCGCCGCCAACACCGCCGAAGCCACAAAGCCCGCGCTCCTCGCCATGACCGATGTCTCGGGCTCCATCAAGTTCCGCGGCCCAGAGCACGGCGTCATCGCCGTCCTCGCCGGCAACATCGAAGACCTCCCCTGCAGAGTCCGCCTCGATACCCGGTCATACTCAATCG
>CALFMQ010000349.1 GCA_937879825.1 uncultured Phycisphaerales bacterium | reverse complement strand
TGCAGCACTTCAACCGCGAGCGCATCCCCGAGCGCGTCGTCCACGCCAAGGGCTCCGGCGCCTACGGCACGTTCACCGTCACCCACGACATCACCAAATACACCAAGGCCGCAATCTTCTCCAAGGTCGGCAAGCAGACCGAGTGCTTCCTCCGCTTCTCAACCGTCGCCGGTGAACGCGGCGCCGCCGACGCCGAACGCGATGTCCGCGGCTTCGCCATCAAGTTCTACACCGACGAGGGCAACTGGGACCTCGTCGGCAACAACACACCCGTCTTCTTCGTCCGCGACCCCTACAAGTTCGCCAACTTCATCCACACCCAGAAGCGAGACCCCAAGACCAACACACGCTGCATGGACATGCAGTGGGACTTCTGGTCCCAGTGCCCCGAGTCGCTCCACCAGATCACCATCCTCTTCTCCGACAGAGGCATCCCCGCCTCCTACCGAAACCTCCACGGCTACGGCAGTCACACGTACTCATTCATCAACGCCAAAGGCGAGCGCGTCTGGTGCAAGTTCCACTTCAAGACCAACCAGGGCATCAAGAACTGGATGGACGATGACGCCGAGAAGATCATCGGCGCAGACCGCGAGAGCCATCAGCGCGACCTCTTCGACGCCATCGAGCGCAAGGACTTCCCGTCGTGGAAGCTCCGCGTGCAGACCATGACCCAGCAACAGGCCGACGAGTTCCGCTGGAATCCCTTCGACCTCACCAAGGTCTGGCCGCACGCCGAGTTCCCGCTCATCGATGTCGGCACGCTCGAGCTCAACCGCAACCCGGAGAACTACCACGCCGAGGTCGAGCAGGCCGCCTTCAAGCCCTCCGCCCTCGTCCCCGGCATCGGGCCGAGCCCGGACAAAATGCTCCAGGCGCGCCTCATGTCCTACGCCGACACGCATCTCCATCGCCTCGGCGTCAACCACCACCAGATCCCCGTCAACAAGCCCCGCTGCCCCGTCATGCACTACATGCGCGACGGCCAGGCCGCGACCGCCGAGACCTACAGTTCGTCTCCCAACTACTGGCCCAACACCCGCGCCGGCACGCCCATGCCCGACGAGTCCCAGCTCGATCCCGCATGGAACCTCGGCGCAGCCGTCGTCGATCGATACGACTCGACGCAGGATCACGACGACTTCACCCAGGCCGGCAATCTCTTCCGCATGTTCGACGACGCCCACCGCGACCGCCTCACCACTCGCATCGCCGGAGCGCTCGGGCAGGCCCGACACGATGTCCAGATGCGCCAGCTCTGCCACTTCTTCCGCGCCGATGAGGACTACGGCCGACGCGTCGCCAGGCACCTCAAGATCGACTCCGCGGCGATCGAAGAAGCGATCTCCGCAACGCGATCCGCTTGAAACAATCCGCAACGCCCAGCAAAGCACGCCGACAGCGCACGACTGTTGGCGTGTTTTTTCGTTAGAAATGCACGTCGCGCACGCGAGCGCGGTACCATGCACCCATGCCGCACAATCGATCAAGCCGCCTCCCCAACCCCGTCGAGCCCATCGATCTCGCCGAGTTCGAGACCAAACTCACCGTCCGAAATGTCCGCGTCGAGGATATCCCGACGATCATCGAGATCCAGAAGGCATGCTTCCCCGGCATGGCAACCTGGGACCCCGAGCAACTCAAGAGCCAGCTCCGCATTTTCCCCGAGGGCCAGTTCTGCATCGAATACGAGGGTGAGGTCGTCGCCTCCGCGAGTTCGCTCATCGTGGACTTCGAAGAGCACGAAGACTGGCACAACTGGAAAGCCGTCTCCGACTCCGGATACATCCGCAATCACGATGCGCTCGGCGACACGCTCTACGGCATCGAGATCATGGTCCACCCCGAGTTCCGCGGCCACAAACTCTCCCGCCGACTCTACGAGGCCCGCAAGCAACTCGCCCGCACACGCAACATCCGCCGCATCATCATCGCCGGCCGAATCCCCGGCTACCACACTTACGCGGGCGAACTCTCCGCTTCCGAATACGCCGACCGCGTCGTCGCCAAGAACCTCTTCGACCCCGTCCTCACGGTCCAGATCTCAAACGGCTTCGCGCTCCGCGGCCTCATCCCCGACTACCTCCCCTCCGACAAACAGTCGATGGGCTACGCCACCCACCTCGAATGGACCAACCTCGACTTCGTCCCCGATCCCAACCAGCGCTTCCAGGCCGTCACCCGCGTCCGCCTCTGTCTCGTCCAGTACATGATGCGCCGCGTCTCCTCCTTCGAGGAGTTCGAGAAGCAGTGCGAGTTCATCGTCGATGTCGGCTCCGACTACAAGTCCGATT
>CALFMQ010000348.1 GCA_937879825.1 uncultured Phycisphaerales bacterium | reverse complement strand
TTGAACTTGTCCGGCGCGATCAGGACCCGCATCGGTGCAAGCGTACCCGCCTACTTCGCCTCGTACTCCTTGAGGAAGCCCTGAAACTCCCTGAGGTGCTCCTCCTCGTCGCCGAGAATCGTGATGGCCAAGTCCTGCGTGGGGTAGTCCCGGCCGTCGGTGATCTTGATGATGTGCTTGTAGGTCTCGATCGCGTCTCGCTCCGCATCGATCACGCCCTTGATGACCGAGACCAGGTTCGTCGAGTCGGTGGGCGGCTGGAGCGAGGACTGCGTCATTTTCAGGGCCTTGGTGCCCGGAACCGTGCCGCCGATCACTTTGATTCGGTTGGCCAGCAGCTGCGCGTGACCCAACTCCGCGGTGATGTCCGCGGCGAGCGACTCCTTGATCTGCTCGGCCCGGACGCCGTCGGGGTTTACCGAGTTGGCGATGTAGCTCGCTACGGTCTCGATCTCGGCGTTGTAGGCGCGGCACAACGCCTCGATGATGTCACGATTGTTCTCGTTCATCGATTGCTCCATTCTCTGATGTGATGCGTTCGGTCGAAAGAGTCTAGAACTCGAGCTCACGCAGCGACAACCCGTGCTCGACGAGTTTCTCCTTCACTTCGTCGAGTGAGGTCGCGCCGAAGTTCTTGACGCCCATCAGTTCGGCCTCGGTCCGCGACGCCAGGTCGCCCAGCGTGTGGATGCCGAGCAGCTGCAGCGCCTTGCGCGCCCGAACCGAGAGCCCGAGGTCCGCGACCGGACGCGACAGCGCCGCCTCGTTGCCCGAGCCCTTGAGGGAGTCGTACACCTGCTTGCGGACGCGGCGGTGCTGCTCCTCGAGCCCCTGCCCGAGTCGCAGACCCTTCACCGAGAGCATCTGCTTGATCTCGTTGAGCGATGCTTCGCCGAAGTTTTTGTATCCCATCAGTTCCGCCTCGGTGACACGGAGTAGGTCGCCGAGCGTGCGGATATTCATCTTCTTGAGGCAGTTGCGAGCCCGCACCGACAACTCGAAGTCCGTCACCGGCGTGTCCATCAGCGCGCTGCGTTTGGCGAGGTCGCGGTCGTGATCCTCATCGATCGTCTCGTCCCGCGCCGCCTGGATGTCTTTCATAAAGAGGCGTGCCCGCCCGTGCGTCGGATTGGTGTCGAGCACCTGCTTCAGGCACTTCTCGGCCCGATGGTACTCGCCCTTGTCCTCGTACAACACCGCGAGGTTCATCAGCGCGTTCACCGGCGCCGGACGCATCTCGCAGAGGCGCTCGTACAGCGAGATCGCCTCGTCCTCTTCGCCAAGGAGATCCATCTCGAACGCGAGTTTGAACACCGCCCGCGGGTTGCGAGGATCCGCGCCGACCGCCTTGCGGAGCTCCGCGATGCCGCCCATCCGGTCCGACGCGCCGAATCTCTTGTCCGCCGCCTCAAGGTGGGCCGCGCACTTGGCGGGATCGCTGTCGACGCTCTCATCGGCGCCGATGAGGATGTCCATCGGGTCGTGGTTCATGGGCTCGTGCTCCGGGTTGTGCTCGCTTCCGCCCCACTGCGAAGGGCCGAACCGATCATTCTACCGACGCCGGGCGGATTCCTCAATCGACCTCCGCCACCTCCGGCACCACGCCCGCCCCCGCCTCGGGGGGCATGAGGGGGCGGTCGCCCGTCGCCAGCGAATGCCAGCACTCGGTGCCGCACTCCGGGCAGGCCCCCTCCGGATCGATGCCGCTCAGGTCATGCCCGCACTTGATGCACGCCCACTTCTCCGCCTGGACGACCGCCATCGAGCGCCACCGGCCCGACTGGAACCGGTACACGAGCAGGAGCGCCAGGGCCACAAAGTACAGGGCTACGGCGATCCACGGCCCGATGGACCCGCCGGCGGGCCACATCCGCGACGCCAGGAACCCGCCGCCGACGATACACAGCCAGCTCGTCACCGCGGTGACCACGCCCGGCCAGATCGCGTCCCCCGCGCCGCGGAGCGCCCCGATCATGATGATCGCCAGCGCGTCGAACACCTGCATGACCGCCGCCACCACGAGCGTCTGCCCGCCGATGCGGATCACGTCCTCCGCCGGGGCGGCCCCCAATGCCTCGGCGGGCGCGAAGTTCACGAACAGGCCGACCAACTCGTGGCGGAAGACGAGGAAGAGCAGCGCGCACGCGCCCATGTAGATGACGGTGATCCGGGCCCCGAGCCACGCGCGCGACGCCGCCAGATCGGGCAGTTGCTGCCCGACCTTCTTGCCGACGATCGCCGTGACGGCGGTCGAGATCCCGAACGCGGGCATGAACGAGACATGCATATAGCGCAGCGTGATCCATGCCGCCGCATTGTGCGCGACGCCGAAGTTCGCCACGAACCCGGTCATGAACACCCACCAGCAGACGAGTTCGTTGCCCAGTTGCACGCCGCCGGGCCACCCGATGCGCCAGATGTCGCGGATGTGCGCCCCGGAGAACCGCCACGATCGGCGCGTGTGGAACTCCCGATCGAACGCGGGCGACAGGAACACCACCATCAGGACGCCCCACTCCACGATGCTCCCGACCACCGTCCCGATCGCCGCGCCCTGCACGCCCATCTCGGGCATGCCGAACTTGCCAAACACGAGACACCAGGTCAGCGGCAGATTGACCACATTCCCCAGGATCGCGCCGACCATCACGGTCTTGGCGCGATGCACGCCGTAGAAAAAATGCCCCGTCCCGCGAGCGGCGATGGTGAAAAACATCCCCGCCAGGAGGACCGATCCGTACTCGATCTCCATACGCGCCACGCTCGGATCGGACTCGAGCGACAGGACGCTCCGCATCCCCGCGGTGATCTCGCCGAGAAACAGCGCCGCCGGGAGCATTATGCCCACCCACGCCAGGAAACTGACCCAGAGCCCCGCCCACGCGTACGCACCGGAACGCTCGGGGTGGCCAGCGCCGAGGTTCTGGGAGGCGTAGGTCGTGACGACCCCGAGCATCCCGAACACAAACGCCGCCATCACGAACGCAGCGATCCCGCCGTTGCCCACCGCCGACAGCGCGTCGGGCCCCATCCCCGAGACGATGAGCATGTCGACGAACTGCATGACGACATACGACATCATCGTCACGACCGCCGGGAGCGCGATGCGCAGCATCTCCTGGATCGGGTGCTCATCCCCGACGCCCCCCGCCCCCCCCGACGGGCGCACCGATGCGGTGCGGGCCTTGGGCCCGCTCGTTTGCGTTGGCTCGGATGACATTCGTGCTCCCTCGGTGCCCGCTTCGAGACGGACCACGGAGTCTACCAGAAACCCTCGACTCCGATTCACCACCTGCTAGCATGAGGCATGCCCGCAGCCCCCGAGCCCACGCACGCAACCGAGCCGATTGGCGGCACGCCTCTCGTCTCTTCCGAACGAGTTCCCGCCGCGATCGAGGCGCTGCTCCTGACCTCCGACCGGCCGATTCCGACGAGTCGAGTTCTCGAAGCGCTGGGGCTCGACTCCGACAGCGAGTCGAAGAAACAGGTCGAGTCGGCGATCGGGTCGCTGAATACGCAATACGAGAAGACCGGCCGTTCGTTCCGCATCGAGACCGTCGCCGGCGGGTTCCGTCTGATGACCCTCCCCGAGTTCGCGCCCGTCGTCGCGGCGATGCAGGGCCTGCGCGAGTCCACCAGACTCTCCCGCGCCGCGATCGAGACCCTCGCGATTGTCGCCTACCGCCAACCCGCGACCCGTGCGCAAATCGAGGCGATCCGCGGCGTCGCGTGCGGCGAGGTCCTCAAGACCCTGATCGACCGCCGGCTCATCACCATTGTCGGGCGAGCCGAGGAACTCGGTCGCCCCATGCTCTACGGCACGAGCAAGCAGTTCCTCGAAGCGTTCGGGCTCTCGTCCGTGCGCGACCTCCCGACAGTCGACGCCGACGCCATGCCCGAGCCGCTCGCCGCCGCACCGGAGCCCAAGCCGGAAGCAACCCCCGAACCGTCCGCCTGACCGGGAGTGACGGGGCCCTACACTCTGCGCGTGCGAATCGAACGCAAATCCCGCGTCGGCATCGGCGGCATCCTCTTCTCACTCGTCGCTGTCATGCTCGCGCTGGGCGCGATCAACTCTGGCAACAACCTGCTCTTCCTCGTGTTCGGCGTGGTCATGGGCTCGATCATCATCTCGGGGATCGTCTCGGGCTCGATGCTCATGGGGCTGCGCGTGCGGCGTCAACCGCCGCACCGCCTGCGCGTCGGCGAGCACGGCGCGATCGACTACGAGGTCCGCAACACGGCGCGATTCTCGCACGCCTTTGCCCTGATTCTTTCCGAGCCATCTCCCGACGCGAAGCGGCTCCTTGGCGATCCCCGGGCGTTCGAGGTCCACATCCCGCCGCGGACCGCGCGGACGGTCCGCATGGAGTTGATGCCCGCGCAGCGCGGCGTCGCGTCGCTCGATCGGGTCGCTATCTCCTCTCGCTTCCCCGTTGGGTTCCTTGAGAAGACGATCACGGCACACACCCGCGACACCGTCATCATCCATCCGCGCATCGTGCCGATCCGATCGGATGCGATCCGAGCCCTAGCGGGCCGCGCCACCGAGTCGGCGCACCAACTGCGCCGACCCGGCATGGGCGATGAGTTCTTCGGGTTGCGCGAATACTCACACGGCGACCCCGTCCGCCTGATCGCCTGGCGCACCAGCGCCCGCACGGACACCCTCGTTGTCAAGCAGAACACGCAGCGCCGCTCGCGCACGCTCTGGATTCTCCTCGACGACACCGCCCCGGATGAGGACGCCGTCACGCTCGCCGCGAGCATCACGCATGACGCGATCGCTCGCGATCTGAGCATCGGGCTGGCGACCGCGACCAGAGGCGGCATCGTCTCGCCGGGGCGCGGGCCGCGCCACCGGACGCTCCTTCTCGATGCGCTCGCTTCGCTGACGCACGATGCCGACGCGCCCGCGCTCCCCTGGCGATCTTCCGGGCGCACCGCGTGCGTGGTCGTCCATGCCGCGGGCGGCTCGCTAGTCGACGCCCCGCGCGGCGCCCTGCATCTCGAAGCGGGCGCGCTCCATCGACACCGTGCGCAGACGGAGACTCCACCGTGAGAGTCGATCGCCTCTATTACATCGTCTCGACGATCACGGTCGTGCTGGGCCTGCTCACCTTCGCCGCGGCCTCGGGCTCTGTTGCGACAGCACTCGTGCTGATCCTCTCGATGGCCGCGGCCCACATCTACACCACGGGCCAGAACGCGCGCGAGGTGCCCAAGTGGTTCACCAGCACGCTCGCCATGGGGGCCCTCGCCTACGGCGTCGGCGCGATGGTCGGCGCCAGCGCCACGACGATGGTTCTGCATGTCGCGCGGACGATCGCGGTGTTGCAGGTGGTCAAGGTTCTCGAGCCGCGCACGCCGCGCAACCAGGCGCAGCTCCTGGCGCTCTCGGGCATGCTGACCGTCGGGTCGTGCCTCACGAGCGTCGGATTCAGGATGGCGCTGGCGCTGAGCGTCTACGCGCCGCTTATGCTCGCCTCGGTGATGCTCTTCCAGCTGTACAGCGCCGAGCACCGCGCCGATCCGACGCGCTCGCCGCTCCGGCGCGTGCGCGCCTCACGCGCCGCGCTGGCCGGTGTGCGATCCGTCGGCATTGCCACCGCGCTGGGCATCGCGGGAGTGGCGGCCGGCTCGTTCATCGCCATGCCACGTGGCTTGCTCGATGACACCGGGCCCGCGACACCCGGGCTCAAACGCGATGTCTCCGGGTTCACCGACCATGTCCGCCTCGGCGGCGAGGGCATCATCACCGACTCCGAAGTCGTGGTCATGGATGTCAAGGTCCGCGAGTTCAACGGCGACGGCACGACCAGGCGTCGGGGAAGATCCGAAGACTGGAAGCCGGCGCTGCCCGAGGTGCTGTACTTGCGCGGCGCCGTGCTGGACACCTACGAGCCCGAACGCGGGATCTGGACCCGCTCCAACACCATCGCCGAGCGTGACGATCACCACTACCAGAACCCGCGCTACCTCTCGCACTTGTACCGCGCGCCTTCGAACGATACGGAGAGCGAGACTTTCGTGCAGGTCATCACGGTCCGGTCGCGCGCGAGCGACCACCTCTTCGCGCTGTCACGCCCCGACCAGGGGGGCATCGTCTTCGAGCGGGGCATCGAGGAGTTCACCTTCAACTCGATC
>CALFMQ010000347.1 GCA_937879825.1 uncultured Phycisphaerales bacterium | reverse complement strand
ATGGATTCATGACGGCAAGCGATTGGTGGAGTTCTGGATCGTGCTCACGAAGCCAGTTGATCGCTCGGCGAGAAGACGACTGCTTGATGGATTTGAGGACTCCCGAGATTGTCGCCTCCGAAGCCGGCGGCAGGATCAGTAAATGCGCATGTTCCGGCATAAGGACGTACGCCCAGAGCCGAAAACCGTGGGTCTTTCGAGCGGACTCAATCGCATCAACCAAGTATCCGCGGATTGTGTCGTGTGCCAGAAGCGGGCGACGGCCCTGGCAAGAGAATGTCAGTTCATGCGCGTGGCCAGGGACATCAAAGTGTTGCAGCGACTTCCGGCGCGCTGTCACGGGCAAGCCCTTGGCTTGCCCATGGCACCCAGATTCTAGTTGCCGCACTCCGGGCACTTCATGCCGGACTCTAGCCCGCGCAGGTCGTAGCCGCAGGATTGGCATGCGTGCGCTGGGAACGGTCGGATGCGCTTCGGTATCGCCCAAAGCATGAGCGTGCCGACCACAATGGGATGCCAAAGATAAAATCCGATGAGCTTTGTGTGGTTCGAGATCGAGCCATCCGGGAGATAGATCATCCCCAAGAGGAGGCTTGCGCAAACGACTCCAAGCAGGACACGCCATGACCGGGTGATCGCACCTAAGAGCAGAGCGGTGAGCATCGCGGATGAAGGCATCGCAAGAAACCCAAGCCACTCATCAAAACTGATCGAATTGTTGCGCGGCCGCGCCATCGCTTCAGCACCGTTCAACATTCTCACAATCCCGAACAGCTGGATCCAGAATCCCCACGGGATGATCCAGAGTAAAGCGATGCTCGCAGCAATCCGGCCTGATCGCTTCGGGTGGATAAAGATGGCTGCGATCGTCGCGACGCCAAGTACTAACCCATACACAATCGTCAATGACTGGATGTTCTGCTCGGCAAGTCCCGAAACTATCACAAGATAGAGGTAGTTCGCTGGCAGCACCCCACACATGAGCCAGATCACGATGCCGGCAAGTATCCACTTCTGCGTGCGCTGGCTGAGTCGCATCCGTTCACTCCACCGGCTTCATCATCGGGAACAGAATCACATCCCGGATCGTCCGCTGATTGAGCAGCAGCATGCACAACCGATCAATCCCCAGCCCCATGCCGCCGGCGGGGGGCATGCCGACCTTCAACGCCTCGATGAAGTCCGAGTCGAAGTTGCGGAAGGTGGACTCCTCATCGTCCAAACCCGCCAGCTGATCGCGGAACCGCGCCGCCTGCACATCCGGGTCGTTCAGCTCCGTGTAGTGCGGCCCGACTTCCATGTGCCCGATGAACAAGTCCGAACGGTCCGCTACCTCGGGCTTGTCGCGGTTGGCGCGCGTGAGGGGCGAGAGGGCAGCGGGGTACTGCATGATCCAGGTCGGCTTGCCGGGGTCGATGGACTTCTCGGCGAACTCCTCGAACAACTCGTTGACCAACAACAGCGGATCGACATCTTCGATCGATGCTTTCCCCCCCACGCGCCCTTCACCTTCGAGATGCTTGAGGAACTTCCTGGAGACGCCGCGTGCTTCCGCTTCCTTCTTGACGCGCGCTGTGTCGCCCGACGAGAACCCGAGACCTTTCTCGAACAACTCGGCGTAGGTCACGCGCGCAAAGGGCGACTCGAAATCGATCGTGTAATCGCCATAAGGCATCGCATTGGCGCTACCACCAGATTGCCCGGCGACGAACCGCGCCGCCTCGCGCGCCAGCGACTCGGTGATCTCCATCACGCTCTCGACATCGCCGAACGCCTGGTACAACTCGAGCATCGTGAACTCGGGGTTGTGCTGCTTGTCGAGGCCCTCGTTGCGGAAGTTGCGGTTGATCTCGAACACCCGCGGCATGCCGCCCACCAATAGCCGCTTCAGGAACAACTCCGGCGCGATGCGCATGTAGAGGTCGATCCCCAGCGCGTTCATGTGCGTGCGGAACGGACGTGCCGCCGCCCCCCCCGCCTGCGTCTGCAGCATCGGGGTCTCGACTTCGAGGAATCCTCGCTCCGCCAACCACCGCCGGATGAACGATACGATCCGCGAGCGCATCTGGGCGGCGTGCATCGTCTCGGGGTTGGCGTAGAGATCGACATACCGCTTGCGGTACCGCGCCTCGACATCCTGCAGGCCGCTCCACTTCTCGGGGGGTGGCGCGAGCGA
>CALFMQ010000346.1 GCA_937879825.1 uncultured Phycisphaerales bacterium | reverse complement strand
CACCAGGATCGAGAACTCGTTGTCCCCCAGCGCCTCACCACCCGGCAGATCGCCGCCCTCGCCCCCATCACCGCCCCCCGCCTCGAACACGAAGCGCCCCACCAGCAACTCACCATCGAAAGCGCCGATCTGATCACCCGGCTCGGGAACAGGGAACCCCTCGTCCGAGATCACAATCCCCACCACCCGCTCGCGCACCAGCGTCGAGCCCGGCACGCCAAACTGCGCCAAAGCGCACTCGCCCGCGCCCATCAATATCGCCATCCCCGCTAATGCCCCGACGCCGATTCGCCCGTTCATGTGCGCACCTCCGTGTACCCCAATCCTACCGCCAGAACGCGCCGCAAGCCGCACGCACAACCAAAAATGAAAGCGGGGGCCCCTCGAAAGAGGCCCCCGCGTGGGTGCTATTCATTCAGCCATTCGGCCGACGCTTAGCGGGTGTAGTGGATGAAGGCAGCGCAGGTGCCCTCGATCGAAGTCAGATCGTTCGGGCTGGTCGGGCCGCCGACCGGCGAGGCGCTGTCAACGCTGTGCGAGTCGCCATCGTTGAAGAACTTGATGATGTAGTCGGAGTTGCTGTTGGCCGTGAAGAAGCCCGCAGCCGTCGAGTTGTTGGTGATGGTCGCCAGCACCCAACCGCGAGTCTGCGTCGAGTTCGAGAACGGCGCCGGGAAGACGCTGCTCTGCGAAATCTGAGCACCGAACTGGTTGATGCCGTACTGGGCGCCGTTGTTGACGAAGAAGCCCAGGGCGTAGCCGCCGACCAGGTTGTTCATCGCCGAGCCGAACTGCACGCCGAAGTTCGTCATGGTGAAGTAGAACGAGGGGAAGCAATCCGGGTCCAGAACGATCGAGTCGAAGAAGTTGTCGTCGTCGTCCTGAGAGTTCCAGATGCCGTCCTCATTGAAGGAGTCGTACCACATGACCCACTGGCACACCGGGTTGGTGTAGGGCTGCGAGGTGCCGACCACGACGTTCGCCGAAGACACGCCCGAGGGCAGCGTCGGACGGGTGTTCGCGCTGGAAGCCCAGCCCGAAGCACGATCGAACGGAACGAGGTTCCACTCGGGGTAGACCATCGTCTGACCGACGTTGTCGAGGTTGATGTTGAAGGTGGTCACGCCGGGGGCCGCATCGACGTTCTGCGTGCGGTTGGCGGGGTTGAAGAGAACCGGCGCGCCGTTCACCGAGGTGAGCACCGAAGACGCCGCGTAGCGGGTGCCATCGGGCAGCTCAACCACGAAGATCACCGGCATGCCGATGCCGTCGAGGCGGCTCGTCCGGCCGTTGAAGGCCGAGATCGGGGCCGACACGCGGAGGAAGTAGGTGCCGTCGGAGTTATCGATCACCGAGTTGCTCAGGATCGGCTCGAAGCCCACACCGCTCTGGTACAGAGCACCGATCGTGCCGTTGCTCGAGCGGAGAACGTCCCAGTAGAAGTCCAGCTTGCCGCCCGTCACCTTCTCGCTCGAGGACTCGCCCGTGCCGGTGAAGGTGATGTTGGAGACGTTGTTGGAGTTGAACTTGATCAGGATCGCGTCACCAACAATGGTGTCGTCCTTGTCGTTGTCGAAGTACTGCTCGTTGTCAGAGTCACGCAGCAGGTAGACGAAGTTCTCGAGGCCGAGGAACCAGTTGGTGAACGCGGTCAGCGAGCTGGAACCGCTCGTGCCGCCCGAGTTCTCGGTCGACAGGCCGCCGACGCGATACTGGAACGTCACGTTGTTGTGAGTCGCCTCGATGAAACCGCAACGCGGCTTGGCGATCATCGCAACGATCTTCGTGCCGATCGGAGCCGGCTCGCCACCAAGGGTGATCGTGCCGCCGAACTCCTGGATCGCGATCGACTCGGTCTCGAAGTCGGGCAGCTCCACGGCCTGCGCCGTAACGCCGCTGTTCTTCTGAGAGATCTCGACACCGTCGATCGAAGCGATCGGGGTGTCGTCGTCCATACCGACGTAAGTAACATCGATTTCCTGATCCATCGAGACGACGTCGTCGGTGATCGAGATCACGATCACGCGGGCATCGCTGCTCGAAACCCCGACACCGGTGACGGTGCCCGGATCGATCTCGAAGTCGGTGACGTCGAGGGTGGCCTCGTCGATCGCCTGGGTCATCTGGATGCGGATCTCGTCCGCGAAACCGTCATCGTTCGTGTCGATGAGGAAGGCGCCGTCCACGGTGTCGCCGTTGATCGTCGAGATCAACGCCGCATACGGGGCTTCGCAGTCCATAACGGTCGCGCTCTGCTCGCCGACGGGGTTGCCGTCGTCGTCAACAAGGCCGTTGTCCGAGAGGATCGACAGGTCAACGCCGTCGACCAGCTCGTTCGCATCAGCGCTGCCCGAGTCGAAGTCGAGCGTCACGCAGTTGTCAGAGATGTCCTGCAGGTCGTCGTCGTCCTCGCCGAAGATGTTGCCGCCGGTGTAGCGGAAGCGGGTGCCCTCGAAGTCGTCATCGAAGACGTCCTCGGAGAAGTACATCGCAAGGCGATCGTTGAACTCCGAGTCGCCCAGGTCGCCGTCGGCCTCGCCGAAGCACTGGTCGTTGGAACCGAAGTTCTGGTTGTCACCGGTGAAGCGCTTGGCCAGCAGGAGAACCGCGGGCGCCCGGTCCGTGCCGGTCGACTCGGTCTCGTCGCTGGTGTAGGTGTTGCCGCTGGCGTCGGCGATCTCGCCGTCCGCAGCCGTGTAGTCAACGGTCAGGACATCGAAGTCGGCCGTGCCCGGCTTGGCCTCGTCGTCGTCGCCGTCAGCAAAGGTGTCGCCGTCGCCGTCCCAGTCATAAGCGTCCGGGTCGTACGACAGGATGATCGCGTTGTTGACCTCGTCGTCTTCGATCTCGCCCGAGAGGTCCGCGTCAACCGAGCCCACCGAAACGGTGAAGGGGACCTCCTCTTCGCCCGCCATGATGCTCGTCTCGCCCTCGACCAGCTCGCCCGTCACCGGGTCGATCAGCTGCGCCGGGAACACGGTCTGGCCATCGTTCGCCGTCAGCTCGAGGCCGTCGGTCGAAGTGGTCGAGGCCATCGACTCGTTGAACACCATCGCCGCCGCGTCCTGCATGCCGTCGCCGTCCAGGTCATGGAACGAGACGAACTGGAACTGCGGCTCGATGCCGTCATCGATGCCAACCGTGTCAGAGCCGAGGAAGTCCTGACCGAAGATGTCGGCCGGGTCGGTCGTGCCGTCATCGGCGTCGCCGACAACCTGCACCACGTCGCCCTCGGTCGTCGTGCCGTTCGCCGCGATACCGACAAAGTCGAAGTTCGCATCGACGTCGAGCAGCACGCAACGGGGATTATCCGGATCGATCACGGGGTTCTGAATCTCGAGGCTGCCCAGATCACCGTCGGACAGGAACGAGTAGAAGTCGGCCGTGCCCGCGTCCGTCACCGAGTTGTTGAAGGTGATCTTCAGCGCCTCGACGACAACGCCGCCGAACGCCGGGACCGCCTTGACGAACTCAGCAGACTCGATCGCCAGCGGGGTCAGCGGGCCGGCAGACACCGCGGTGTCATCGGCCTGGTTGCCGACGATGTCGAAGATGTCGTGCATCGCCATGTCGCCCGCGTCGAAGAACGCGCGAACGAAGGTGCCCGAGTCGAGGTCGCTCGTGCCGTCGTTGCGGTCAGCGCGGATCGTCGTGAAGTTCGAGCCGGCCAGGAAGGTGAAGTTGCTCAGGCCCGCGGGGTTGCCCTCGGTGCCGTCGAACGCATTCACCGTGTCGATCTGGAAGTCGGTCGAGTCGATGTTCGCGATCACCGTCTGGTTGTCGTCGTTCGCAGCGTCATTGACATTCAGCGGCGAGTCGAAGACGAAGAACGCGGCGTCGCCGGCGTCGTTGATGTACACATCCAGGAGCGTCGGCGCGGTGCCGTCCTTCTCGAGGATCTGATCGTTCGCCTCGTCGGCGCCGTCGAACGCGGCGGTCGTGCCCGTGCCCGTCGCCGTCGTGACGTTCAGCTCGACGCCGGTCACGCTCGCGTTGTTGAACGCGCCCGTGAACACGACCGTGCCGAGGTCGATCTGGAGGCCGGCCATGCCGGCGTTGTTGTAGTTCTGCGCGCCACCGACAAGGGTGACCGCGAAGGGGCCGAACAGCACGTTGCCGTCGACATCAAGGAGGTTGAACGACACATCGAGCGCCTCGCCCGTGATGAGCTGGCCCGTGCCATTCAGTCCGGCCGCGAGATCGAAGGTCACGATCGTATCGAGACCCGCGAACTCGTCGTCTCCGGACACCGGCTGGACGATCGTCATCGCGTCAAGACCGCCGGCCAGCGCCGTCGCGCTGACCGCCAATCCCGCGAACGCCGCCAGCATGCCTGCAAGCTTGCGATTCATCTGGTTAGTTCCTTTCTTCTCCACGTGGTGAAAACCCAGGCCTGTTCTGTAGCGAGCCCCCCCGGCTTCTCCGGGAGGTGGGCTCTGACTCGTCTGATCCCTAGTTCCCGTCAACGACCCGCGCCGCCGACGGCTTACAAATCCAACTCCCCACCCGCTGTCGCTCCTTCTTCTCGACGCCCCGGCGTCTCCGACGCCAGTCCGAAAGTGCATGCTCCGATATGAACGCAGTTATCGGCGCTTGGCACATACTAACTCACAAATTGGGCACTCTGCAAAGAAGTCCTCCAAACCGCCCATATCAACAATCCGCGCGAACAACGCGCAGACAGGGGCCTATCGGACAACGATCCTCCGCCGATGCAGATTTAGAGGGTACTAACAAAGCCACGCGCGACGCAACCGCCCGCGCCGGCCCGCCGGATTGTTATCGGACGATCCCCGGCCCCAAGCCGCGGCCCAGATCCCCGTTCCGGTACCCCCGAATCACCCGGTCCGCAGCAAACCGCACCACGTCCGTCTTGCTGCTCGTCCCCAACTTCTGATTCACCTTCATCAGGTGCGTCCGGAGCGTCGCCAGAGTCACCTCCAACTTCTTGGCAGCGTCCTCATTCGTGCCTTCCGCACACACCGTCACCACCACCTCGCGCTCCCGATCCGTCAACTCTCCCAGGAATCCACGCAGGTACGCCTCCTCCTCGTTCGTCAACCGGAGCCGACCCGCACCCCCATCGCCAGCCCCCCCGCGCACCTCGATCGGCCTCGCCAGGCGAATCCCCTCGTATCCCGAACGCTGGTCCGTTGACTCCATGACCTGACTCCTCATCTGGTGCCTCCTTGTCGCCAGGCGTCACCTCACGCCCCGGCCCCACGCGCGAGTCTAGTACCGATCCGACCGAGAACCAACGCCATAAGCATATATCGGATCAACACTTACAACCACATGACGATCTAGGCCGACCCTGACGGTCCTGACGCCACCCCCCAAGCGCCCCTCCAGCGCCCCCTCCCGCGGCCCCCGGCCCCGCGCCGGGTCCGGTCATATCGATCAAAGCGGTCTTTTCGCCCGCTCCCTTCCGATCACCCAGTCATCCCGCACACCAGAACCGCCGATGCAGACCAAGCGAGACCGGACGCACTGTGCATGCGCCACCGGTCATCAACGGCAGGAGCGGGAGCCACTCATGGAAATCGATCAGATCCTCCGTGCAGCGCACGAAAACGACGCGTCAGACATCCACCTCGTCTCGGGTCACCCGCCCGTCATGCGGTGCCAGACCGTCATGCAGCCCATGGAGTTCCCCGCCATCACCCCCGAGTGGGCGCTCAACTGCGTCACCAAAATGGCCCCACCCTCCGCCCGCTCCGCCTTCGAGTCCATCAAGGACGCCGACTTCTCTTACGAGGTCAAGGGGCTCGGACGCTACCGCGTCAACGCCCACATGCAGCGCGGCTCAGTCGGCATCGCCATGCGTGCCATCAAGTCCAAGGTCCCGCCCCTCGCAAACCTCAGTCTCCCCCAGGTCATCTCCGCGCTCACCTACCTCCCCCGCGGCCTCGTCCTCGTCACCGGCGACACCGGCTCGGGTAAGTCAACCACGCTCGCCGCGATGATCGACGCCCTCAACCAGCGCGAACAGAAGCACATCATCACGCTCGAAGACCCCATCGAATACTCCTTCGAGTCCAATCAGTCACTCATCGAGCAGCGCGAACTCGGACAGGACATGCCCTCCTTCGCCTCCGCGCTCAAGCACGCGCTGCGTCAGGACCCCGACATCATCCTCGTCGGCGAAATGCGAGACCTCGACACCACCGCGCTCGCCATGACCGCCGCCGAAACCGGCCACTTGGTCCTCTCGACACTGCACACCGTCAACGCCTCGCAGACCGTCGAGCGTATCATCGATATGTACCCCGCATCGCAGCAGAATCAGATCCGCGCGATGCTCGCCGACACACTCCAGGCCGTCATCTCACAGACGCTCTTCAAGAGAACCGACTCCAAGGGCATGGTCCCCGCGGTCGAGGTCCTCCTCTGCACGCCCGCCGTGCGCAACATCATCCGCGAAGGCCGCACATTCGAAATCCCCAATGTCATCGAGACCAACCGCTCGATGGGCATGTGCTCGCTCGACTCCGCCATCGCCGAGCTCTACTTCAACGGCATGGTCTCGCGCGAAGACGCCATCGCACAGGCCGCCTACCCCGACAAACTCGACAAGCAGCTCGCCGCCTAACCAAGACTCGACCACGACAAGGACCAGCGCATGCCCAGCTACAGGTACCAAGTCCGTTCGCCCGGAGGGCAGACCGTCGTGGGCGTCGTGCAGGCAGCCGACGCCGCCGCCGCCGCCGCAACGCTCCGACGCGAAGGACACCACGTCCTCTCACTCTCCCCCATCGCCAGCGCCGCCATGCGCTCGGGCCTCGCGCAGAAGTTCAAAGAACTCAACTCCGCCAAGCCGTCACTCAAGCATGTCCTGGACTTCACCACCCAGCTCGCCGTCATGGTCCGCGCCGGCATCGGCCTCCGCGCCGCGCTCGAAGGCATCGCGGACCAGACCGAGAACACGCGCTTCAAGCAGATCATCCAGGGGCTCAAGTCCGACGTCGAGTCCGGCAAGCAGTTCTCCGAAGCACTCGCGCGTCACCCCAAACTCTTCAACCCCCTCTATGTGAACATGGTCCGCGCCTCGGAAATGTCCGGCTCCTTCGGCCGCATGCTCGACCGAATCGCCGCCTACCTCACCCAGCAGATCGAGACGCGCAAGATGGTCGTCGGCGCCATGATCTACCCCGGCGTCATCGCGACCATGGCCATCTCCGTCACCGTCTTCCTCCTCACCTTCGTCCTCCCCAAGTTCGCCGGCGTCTTCGCCGGCAAGGAAGACGCCCTCCCCTGGGCGACAACCTTCCTCATGAACCTCTCCGACACCATCCGCCACGACTGGCCCATCATCGTGGGCGTCCTCGTCGCCATCGCCATCGGGCTCTTCCTTTTCCTCCGCACCGATGTCGGCGCCTTCTGGTTCGATAAGTCCAAACTCACCGTCCCCGTCTTCAAGCGCATGTTCCGCGCGCTCTACATCTCACGCTCGCTCCAGACCATGGGCGAACTCATCAACGCCGGCGTACCCATGCTCGACACCCTCGCCATCACCGGCGACATCTCGGGCAACCGCCTCTACCGCCGACTCTGGCCCTCCGTCTACTCCGCCGTCAAGCAAGGCAAGAAAATCACCCAGCCGCTACAGGCCGGAGGATTGATGCCCCACGCCGTCGTCCAGATGGTCGCCGCGGGCGAAGAGTCCGGAAAGCTCGGCGAAGTCCTCGATGAAGTCTCCGGTTATTACGCCAAGCAGCTCCGTGACGCCATCAAAGCCGTCACAAGCATGATCGAGCCCATCATGATCGTCATTATGGGTTCAATCGTTGGCTTCATCGCGATGGCGATCATTCTGCCCATCTTCAAGATGAGCCAGATCGTTCGCTAACCGATACTTCCACTATCCGATAGCACGCCGGTCCAGCGCGCACGATCCGCGCCCGGCCGACGCGCACCGAGGTGGGAGACGCCATGCGCACGCCCGTTCGCACATCACAACGACACGCATTCACGCTCATCGAGACAGCGCTCGCCGTACTCATCATCGGGCTCGGCATCGTCACCATCGTCTCGACGCAGATCACATTCATCCGCAAGAACCAGTGGTCAACACACACCGCCACCGGCTCGCTGCTCGCCTCCGAGATCCGCGAGATGTCACGCAACTTCTCGCGGCACGACCGCTTCACCGGCGGCCTCTACACCTTCACCGACGGAGGCACGCCCACCAACGCCGGCTGGGGATGCGAGGTCGATACGCCCACCGTCTGGGACCTCGACGACCTCGATGATCTCGACGGCGTCGTCTTCGGCGACGCCACCGACCTCCCCGAAGACTTCGAACTCAACCACCGCTTCGCCGGGCCCGTCAACGCCTTCCGCGAAGTCATCAACCAGACCAACTGGGACGGCACCATCACGACCGTCGAGGTCGACGGCGAAGTCTCACAGGTCTCCCTCCGCGGCTGGACCCAGTGCGTCCAGGTCGAAAAACTCGACCCCTACGACTACACCATCATGGTCGACAACTACGAAGCCGGCGCCGGGGGCGCCGACAACCGTCCCATGACCGGATACCCCATCCGCGTCACCGTCATCGTCCTCTTCCAGGGAGAGTTCGACGACGAGGCGCGCGAGGTCTCCCGTGTCATCTGGGTCGTGCCCCCCACCTAAAGAACCGACGCCGTCACCCGCATCAATCACCGCGCTCACACGAACCGCAACGCTCACGAAGGAGCAGGACCCATGCAACGCTCCAACACCCAAAGTAAACGCCGCCGCATCCCGCTCCCGCGCTCACGCAGAGGCGTCGTCGCCGTGCTGGCCATGATGTTCCTCGTGCTCTTCGGCTCGCTCTCCGTAGCGATGGCCGTCGTCACGCAGGGCAACCTCCGCACCGCCGCCTCGCACATCCGCGTCGTCTCCTCCCTCGGCGCCGTCGATACCGGCATCGAGATCGCCAGCGCGCGACTCCAGGAAGCCGCCTCGCGATTCGTCGTCGCCAAGGGACAGATCGACCCCGACTACGCCGAGGACCTCTGGGACGGCACCTTCGGCGCCAGCCCCGCCGTCACCATCCTCCCCGCGCCCTTCGGCCGCGCCGGGGAAATCAACGTCAACTCGCTCCGCTCGGCCATCATCGATGCGCACCTCGCGCACGACGCCAACGACCTCATCACCGACGACTCCAACGTCCCCCTCGCCATCAACATCCCCGACGCGCCCGACGGCTGGATCGTCACCGATCCCATCGGCGTCGAGCGCGCCACCAACGGGCTCATCGTCACCGCCACGCAGATCTCGTATATCCCCCCCGACGATGAAGGCCGCATCCTCATCGTCGTCACTTCCTGTGCGCGGCCAGGGCCTGCTCTTTGGC
>CALFMQ010000345.1 GCA_937879825.1 uncultured Phycisphaerales bacterium | reverse complement strand
GCTCAATGAGCAGGTTCAGTCCGACCGCCGTGCCGAGGAACAGGACAAAGATCAGGATCGTGGCCGTGGTGAGCGCATCGCCGGTCTTCGCGCCGAACGCCGTCTGTCCCGCGCCGTCGGAGGAGGCGCCGAACGCGCCGCTCAGCCCGCCGCCCTGCGGCCGCTGAATGAGAACCACCAGCACCATCAGCACGCTGATGATGAGGAACAGCACGATGAGCAGAGCGATCCCGATCTGGGACCCGTCGAGGGCGAGGGTAGACATGACTGACATCCGGATGCCGGGGGGCGGGGGGTCGGAGTGGGCGGCACGCACCTGAAAGAAACCCCCGCCCGGTGCGTCGCAAGGCGTGGGGGGGGAGCATATTACCGAGTTTCGGCGGCGGCGAGGGCGATCCGCAGAAATGGCTCTGATTTGAGCGAGGCCCCGCCAATAAGGCCCCCGTCGATATCCGGGCAGGAAAAGAGCTCGCGGGCATTGTCGGGCTTGACGGACCCGCCGTAGAGGACCCGCATCCGATCCGCTTCCGAGGCGCCGAACAGATCGGCGATCACCCCGCGGATCGCATGGTGGGCGTTCTGGGCGTCGTCTGGAGTCGCCGTGTTGCCGGTGCCGATCGCCCAGACCGGCTCGTAGGCGATGGAGAGGATCGCCAACTGCTCCGGCTTCACGCCCGCCAGCCCCGCCCGGAGTTGCCGCTCGTTGACCGCATCGGTCCGCCCCGCGCGGCGCTCATCGAGCGTCTCGCCGATGCACAGGATGACGCCGTGCCCAGCGCTCAGCGCCGCAGCCGTCTTCTTGCCCACCAGTTCATCGGACTCGCCGATCACATGGCGGCGCTCGGAATGCCCGGTGAGCGAGAACTCGACGCCGAGGTCCTCGAGCATCCCGACCGAGACCTCACCCGTGAACGCGCCCTCGGGCTCGAAGTACACATCCTGCGCGCCGACATGGAGTCTGCTTCCCGCTGCGCGCAGATCCCGGACGACCGCATCGAGATAGACGAACGGCGGGCAAATGCCCACAACGACGCGATCACTGATCGACGCCGAGCCGCCCGCGACATCGCGCGCCAGCGCCAGCGCCGAGGCGCGGTCCGTGTTCATTTTCCAGTTGCCGACGACGAGCGGCTTGCGTGCAGCGGATGACATGGCCATGCCCGCACTATACAGAGCGGCCCCGCGCCATCACGGCTCCGGTGCGCCCTTCTCATCGGTGCGCGCCGCAGCCGGCTCCTCCGGCTCGGTCCGGGCGGGACGCTCGACCGCCGGCGGCGAAATCGCGCCGAAATCGAACCCGGCCCTCGCCAGCACACGCCGCGCGTCGTTGGGGCGGTTGTCGGCTTCCATGAGCATCGCAGCGAGGAACCACGCCGACTCGGGCGCATCCTTCCGCTGGGCGAACCGCACCGCCTTGCGGACGAGGTCGGCGCGCTCGGCGCGGCTCGGGATCACGCTCGAACCGAGAATCGGGCGCTCCCGCAAGGTCGCATCATGCCGGTAGGCCTCCAGCGCGTGGCGGAGCGCATCGTCCATCCGGTTTGTGCCGATGAGCGCGACCGCCAGCAGGCGCTGCTCCTCCCGGTCCGACAGGCCGGAGGGCGCCGGCTCCTTCGCCTCGGCACGCTTGAGATCGGCGATGCGACGCCCGTAGATGTCCGCGGCCAGGCGGTACTTCTCCTCCCGCAGCGCCTCGAGCCCCTCGTCAACCGGTCGCGCCGGCGCGGGCGCCTCGTTGATCACTCCGGGGTCGTACTTGCGCACCTGCTCGACGATGAGCGGGCCGTCATACGTCTTGCGCCGGTAGTCCCAATACCCGTAGCGGCTCCAATACCGCGAGTCGGCGTCGATGTAGACCGGGAAGCCGTTGTAGTACACCGCGTAGCGGTCGTAATACGGATAGGGATATCGATAAGTCCGATGCGAGTGCGGCGTATGACCGGACGCGCCGCCCGAAGTCGAAGGCGTAGCGGGGGGAACCTTGAGCGGGGCCGCCGGATTGGCGACCTTCGGCACCGGGCCGCGCTGGTTCAGCCGGCTCGGCGGCGACTTGATATTCAGGCGCGAGCCCTGCGCCGACGAAACGTCCGCCAGCGCGAGCGACACCGTCGCCGCGACAACAAGAGGCCAGATTGTGAGGCGGCACGCCATGGAAAGGGTCTCCCCAGCAATCACTGTCATCCTAGACCGCGTCGTGACACAAGGGCGACAACGGCCCGCGTATTTGGACGCCCCGGTCGGCGTGGGGTTTCGTAGCGCACCGGGGTTTCCTTTAGGATGTCCCGGGCTCGAAGCGCGATTCTCACGCACCGGAAGCGGTTTTCGGGCGTGTTCGCGGCGATGCGGAGCGGCAGATGTCGATCGACGCGTGTTTCTGGCTGAACAACCCCGCCTCCGACGGGGACCCGATGGCCGAGCCGTCCGATTCGGCCGGGGCGATCGCGCCGCCGGGGTCGATGGATTGCATCGAGGCCGCGTTCGTCCTCACGGCGCGCTCCGATCATCTCGGCGTCTCGTGTGACTACGAGCGGCTGGCGGCCCTTGTCTCGACAGACCCGAGCCGCTGGATCGGTGTGGCCGGAATCGATCCGGGCACGCCCACCGCGATGGATGATCTGGCGCGGTGCCTCGCGATGGGGATGCGCGGCGTGTGCGTCAGCCCCGCCGACCAGAACTGCCGACCCACAAGCGACGCGTTCCTCGAAGTGATGGAGTGGTGCGCCGCGCGCGGCATGCCCGTGTGGGTGCAGAACCCGCGTCTGAGCGAGGCGCGCAGCGTGCTGGAGTTCGCATCGCCGGCCCTGCTCGACGAGGCCGCGCGCACGATCCCCGAGCTGCGCATGGTCGTCGGGGATCTGGGCGTCGTGCACCTGGACGAGCTGTGCTGCCTGATCGCCAAGCACCCGCGCGTGTTCGCCGAGATCAGCGCCATCGTTCGACATGCCCGCCGCGCCCCGCGCGTGCTGGTCGAGGCGATGGAACGGGGCGTGATGCACAAGTTGCTCTTCGGGTCCGGCTTTCCCCATGTCTCACCCGAAGCGGCCATCGAGCGGTTGTACGGCGCGGGGTCATTCGCCGGCGGCGTCGGCGTCGCGGGCGGGGGTGTCGCGGTCCCCCGCGAGCAGGTGCGGGCCATCGTGGAGCGAGATACGCTGGAACTGCTGGGAATCGAGATGATTCCCGAGCCCAGAACGCCCGTCGGGGTCGGCGGCGCCAAGTGAGGACGACGACGATGACGCGACGGATCGCAACAGCCGGATTCTTGGTGCTCGCGACAGGGACGCTGTCTGGCTGCTCGATGTTGGGCGGGGCCGGGATCGGCGGCGGCCGGGCGTCGGCGGGCGTGACATCCGTCGAGCAGGGCGCGCGGCTCATGCCGACCTGGCGGACCGCCATCTACGCGACATCGGATGTCAACACGGCCGATGTGATCCTGAGCGATCTCGAGCCCGAAGTATTGATGCGCGCCATCTCAGATGAGTCCGAGTTGCGCGCGGTGGACGGTTCGGTTCTGCGTGTGCGGATGTTCATCACCCCTCGCGCCGGGCGGACACCGATCGACTTCACCGCGAGCAACGCCTCGGCGACGCTCGTCGTGATGAGCGGCGGCGAGATCGGCGTCTACGGCGGCGGCGGCTTCATGCTCCCGTCGGGCAAGCCCGGCAATCGCTACTTCTCCGGCCGACTGCGCGACGCGACGCTCAAGCCCGCGGGCGCCACACCGGGATTCGACGACCTCCTCGGCGCGAGCGATCTCTCCGGAAGAGTCAGCGCGCAGCGCGATGACGCGTCCGCCTCGCGCGTCGCCGCATGGATGGGCGCGGTCGTCGGGGAACTCGCCCCGACATCGCTGGCGCAGAAGCCGGAGTAATCAGCGCGGGATGACCGGGAGCCCGGCGAAGTGCGCCGCGGCGTCGCGGTACAGCGTCCGCAGCACGCCGCCCGCAAGAGCATGACCCCGCAGCATCGGCGCGGACATCGAGTCGTACTTCTCGGGATCGACCATCATCAGGTCCGGATCGGCGATGGGCGACTCGCCCGAATACCCCGTCTCGAACATCGTGCGCAGCGCCCAGTAGCGGCTCGCATAAAGATCGAAGGCGTCGCGCTCGTTCGAGGCCTGAGCGCCCATGTTGCGCGGCCCGGCGTCATCCGAGAGATGCGAGTCCATCGTGACGATGTCAGAACCGAAAAGAATGCGCCCCGAGAATCGACTCAGGAACGCGACCAGATCGCGCGACCCGTGCCTGGAGAGTTCGCGCACCATCCATTTGGTCGCGGAAGTATCGAGGTACAGATTGGGATGCCGATCGAGCAGCCCCGTGAGGAAGTTCAGATCCTCGGGGAAGCCGCCCATGTGCGCAATGAGCCACGGCACGGGGTACTCGTCCGCGAGCCGCTCAAGCGGTTCGTATTGCGAGAGTTTGGTGCCGTAGATCGAAGCGTCGGAGTACTTCGTGGCGAACCATGTATCGGGGTCGGCGATGTGCGCCATGAACTTCATGCCGAGCGATGCGGCCTCGTCCATCTGCTTCCGCCGCCAGGCGCTGTCGAGCGTGAGCAGCAACGGCTCGCCGATCTCTCGCCCGTAGTCACGCCCGCGCGGCGCGCACCAGAACTTGATGATGCGCGCGCCCTTGGCGTGCCACGCCCGGATGTTGTCGAGAAACCCCTGACGGTGCGCATGAGCGGGGTCGGGCGACATGTAATCCGGAATCGCAACGAAACGGACGCGTTCTCCAAGCACGGCGCGAACATCATCCGCCTGCACGAGCTGCGTCTGCGACCACACCTCCGCGACGCCGAACAGGTCCGTGACCGTCCTGTAGATGGCCGCGGCTCGCCCGCCGTTGATATGGGCGTGCGCATCGATCATGGGCACAACGGGGGCGCCGAGCTTGGCGGCCTCGGCGGCATAATCAAGCCCGAGACGATTGGCAGGGGTGGGTGTGGCGTCGGAGGCGAGCGGCATGGGTCGATGGTAGGGGCGACGCCCCGGAGGGATTACCCGGCGATTATGAGGACCTTGTGAGGGTCCTGCCGATGACAATGTGGATGGTTCAGTGGACAGAGCTGTGGATGATCGGTAGATGAAAATAATCTGATCGCTCTGTGTCGCAAAGTGTTGCGTCGTGTCGCGAGGTGGGGTAGATTGTCGGCGTCCTGAACAGGGGTGCCGATGAGTGCTTTTCACTTCGCAGTACGAACATTCGATCGACGCGAAGCATCGTCTGGCCATCCCGTCGGACATCAGGAATCGGTGGAGGG
>CALFMQ010000344.1 GCA_937879825.1 uncultured Phycisphaerales bacterium | reverse complement strand
GGAAGAACAGCGCGAAGCGCATCGCGCTGTACTCCGTGTGGTACCCGCCCACCAGTTCCTGCTCGGCTTCCGCGTTGTCGAACGGCGCCCGGTTCGCCTCCGCCAGGATGCATGTGTAGAAGAGCACCGCCGCGATCGGCATGCTCAGGATGTACCACCCGCCCTCGATCTGGTTCTCCACGATCGCGCTGGGCGCCAGACTCCCCGCCACCAGCAGCACCGCGAGAATCGATAAGCCAAGGGGAATCTCATAGGAGATCATGCCCGCGCTGGCGCGGAGCCCGCCGAGGAACGAGTACTTGTTGTTGGAGGCCCACCCGCCGAGCGTCACGCCGTAGACACCGAGCGACGCGATCGCGATGAGGTACACGAACCCGACATTGATGTCCGCGCCCGCGACCAGCGCCCGCCCGCCCTCGACCAGCCCCCACAGCGCGCCGTCCGGGATATCGATGTACCCGCCCCACGGGATGATCGCCCACCCGATGAAGGCCGGCACCACCGCCACCGCCGGCGCGAGGGTGAACAGCCACTTGTCCGCCCCCTTGGGCATGTAGTCCTCTTTCAGGATGAACTTCAAGCCGTCCGCCAGCGATTGGCCCAGCCCCCAGAACCCGAAGCCGCGCGTCAGTTTCTTGAGCACCGGCAAGCCGAGATCAAACCCCACCCGGTTCGGCCCGAGGCGGTCCTGGATGTAGGCGCTGATCTTCCGCTCGAAATAGATGAGCATGGGGATCGTGCCCAGGATCGCGTGCACCACCGCGACCACAACGATCACCCCCACAAACACCTGCGCTGGAATCGTGAAGTTCATAGGCCCGACAGTGTAACGGTGTCGGGGTCACACCCCCATCGCGACGACCTCGCCAGGACGCGGCGTCACGACCAGCAACATGAACTCCGCCACGTCATCGCCGATATTCCGCGCCTCGTGCGTCACATCCGCCGCGCACGTAAAGGAGTCGCCAGTTTCAAGGATGACGGGTGTGCCGTCGATCACCAGCTCGACCCGCCCCTGAAAGACGGTCACATGCTCCATGATGCCCGGTGCCTCGGGGGCGAACTCGCCCGTCGAAGCGCCCACGGGGATCCTCCACTTGAGCACCTGCACGCCCCTCCGGACCAGCGAGGGGCTCATCAGCTCGCGTGTCACACCCGTCTCGGGGTCGAGCAAAACCTTGCCCGCCCCCTTGCGCACGGTCTCATGCCGCACCGCCGGCGGCAGATCCAGGAGCTCCGAGATCTGGCAATCCAGCCCCACGGCGATCTGCTGAACCACCCGGATGGTGGGGCATTTCTTACCCGACTCGATCTCGCTGAGCATCCCGGCGCTGACGCCGCTGGCGGAGGCGAGATCGGAGATGGTCATCCCCTTCTCGGTCCGCTTGGCCTTCACGAAAGGTCCGATATTCACGAAGCGATCTCCTTCCAAGGAACAATCATCACGATAGCGAAAATATTCGCCGATGTCTTGACTTCAATATTCACAATCGTATAGTGTATTCACCATCGTGAATATGGTCGTCGTCTTGGAAACAGACAACTTCAAGGAGGCATCGCCATGACAACCTTCAATCAGCCCTGCCCGTCGTGCTGGAACTTCCCCACCGCCAGGACATCCGCTCGTTGGGCCTTGGTCGGCCTCGGCGTCGGGGCGTTCATCATCGCCATGCTCTCGATCTGAGCCGGGTTCCACCCACATACCAGTCTCGAACGCACCCCCCGTTCCCGCACGCCCACTCGGGCATGTCCTCCGGAGCGGGGGGCTTCTTTTTGAGACACCATCGACCGGTGCGTCTTGCGGCCCGTATCGGTGTGCATGACAGCCCGGTCGATGATCACCACCCACCTCGGACGCCTCTGCGTCGGCGTGCTGGTCCTCTCGCCGTTCCTCTGCCTGGTGCCGGTGTCGGCCTACCGCCACGGGTGCCAGATCTTCCGCCGCGACCTGATGTATTTCACAAGGAACGACCAAGGCCTCAACTTCCTCCAGACCGAAGGCGACTGGCTCAACGACCCCACCGAGGTCGGCCTGCCGATCGATACGCCCTTCTTCCAGGCCCGCGGCTGGACCGGATGGCAACCGAAATGGTTCGGCATCCAGAAGGCCCTCAACCGCACACTCACGATCTCATCGCCGACCGGGGTCGCCGACCCATCAACCTTCACACAACCGGAACTCGACACGATCTACGCGCAATACTCGGCGCATCTCACGAGAGTCGGCTTCGATCAACGCACATCGACCCAGTTCCTCAAAGGCCCGGGAGTCACAACCCGCCTCGACCTCGACACCGCCGGCGCAGCGTTGGTCACGATCACACTCGCGCTCAGCATCCTCTACACCATCGGATGGGTCGTCTCATCGGGCGTCGCCGAGTCATTGAATCGTTCCGACTCCAACGTTGACCCCGAGACGGGCAGGTACATCCGATGCCCCGCGTGCAAATACGACCTCGCGGGACTCACGACCGACATCTGCCCGGAGTGCGGACGCCGCAATCCATCGCGTCAAGCGATAAACGAAAGAGCCCGGCCGTGAGACCGGGCTTTAATCGAGTCATTCCGGGGGGGGATAGAGGAGGATGACTCGGAGAAACGCTGTTGCTTACTTGGTGTCTTTGGCGGCGCGCCAATCGGAAAGGAACGACCGCCGGTCCGTGAGGTTCACCACCCCGTCGCCGTTGTAGTCCGCATCGGAAGAACCGATGTTGTACGCCGCGAGGAACGCGCCACGGTCGGCGTTGTTCACGGTGCCGTCGGTGTTGAAGTCGGTCTTGTGGTACACGCGGAACGAGAGTGAGAGCTCGCCGGCGCTGGGCATGAATGCCGCCGCGCTGGCGACGAAGTCAGCGTTCAACTCGTAGGTGCCCGCGTAGAGCCACCCGACATAGTGCGTGTCGCTATTCCCCTCGCCTTGCACCGCGAACGATGCGATCGTCGTGCCGCCGACCTCGCGCAGACTCGCGCCCGCGGTGAAGTACGACTGGATGTACCCCTCGGCGTACCCCTCGAACACCACACGCACATCGTCGAGCACCTCGAACTGCACCAATGTGTCGCCGTTGACCGAAGCGTCGGCCGAGAATATGCCGGTGTCGGTGACACTCGCGTTGCCGAAGTACTCCAGTTCGATCCGCTTGTCGGTGATGTTGGAATAGATCATGCCGTCGGCGTCGGAGATGTCATTGCCGTAGTAATCGTTCAGATCGGCGATGATCTGATTGTCATAGAAGCCCGAGGTCGCCTGCGAGGACTGGATGTCCCCGTCGCAGTTGTTGAACTCGTAGTCGAAGCCGCAGGCGATGACGAACAGCTCGCGGTCGGCCGACAGTACATCCATCGTCGCGGTCGCGGAGGCAGCAGAGCCGGCGGCCAGAACGACCGTCGCAGCAAGGGCGGTGCGCATGTGTAACTCCTCAATGAGAGTCTGATCCGTTCCCCGACGCACCACGCGCCGAAGGCCCGCGGAAGGTACGGAGTCCGTGTGCGATCATCGTTCGCGTCCGTTCAATCTCTCATGAATCGCGCGTCATCATTTACGCCGATGCGCCCCGCCCGGCCCGCCGTGCGATCACGAACGCCATCTCCAGCGCCTGGTGATAGTTCAGCCGCGGGTCGCACGGCGAGGCGTAGTTCGTCGAGAGGTCGCTCTCGGTGACGCCCGAGGCCCCGCCGATGCACTCGGTCACATCGTCGCCCGTCAGTTCGAAGTGCACGCCGCCCATGTGCGTGCCCTCGCGCTGGTGGATGTCGAACGCCGCGGTCAGTTCTTCGAGAATGTCGTCGAACGAACGCGTCTTGACGCCGGTCGAGGTCGAAATCGTGTTGGCGTGCATCGGGTCGCACACCCAGAGAACCCTCTTGCCCGCATCTGTCGCCGCGCCCAGCAGCGCGGGCAGCTTCTCGCGGACCGCCTTCACGCCCATCCGATGAATCAGCACGACCCGCCCCGGGGTGTTGTCCGGGTTGAGCGTTCCGATGAGCGCGAGCAGTTCCTCGCGCGTCGTCTTGGGCCCGACTTTCACGCCCACCGGGTTCTGAATCCCTCGGAAGTACTCGATATGCGCGCCGTCCAGCGCCCGGGTCCGCTCGCCGATCCACGGCAGGTGCGTCGTCAGGTTGTAGTACCCCGCACGCCTCGGCACCGTTCGCGTCTGCGCCGACTCATAGAGCAGGTTCAGCCCCTCGTGCGAGGTGAAGAACTCCACCCGAGTCAGGTCGTCCACCGTCTTGTCGCCCAGCGCCTCCATGAACTCGAGCGCATCGGCCAGCTGGCGGCTCATCCGCGTGTACTCGGCGCGCAGCGACTCCGGGAGCGACGCGTGGTCCAGGAACCGCAGATCCCAGTACTCCGGGTGGTGCAGGTCGGCGAAGCCCGAGTCGATCAGGGAGCGGATGAAGTTGAGCGTCACCGCCGCGTGCTGGTACCCGCGCACCATCAAGTGGGGGTCGGGCGTCCGCGCCTCGGGCGTGAACTCCGCGCCGTTGACCAGGTCCCCGAAATATGACGGCAGCGTCACGCCGCCGCGCGTCTCGGTATGCGACGACCTCGGCTTGGCGTACTGCCCCGCGAACCGCCCCACGCGGATCACCGGCTTCTTCAGGCCATGAACAAGGACGAGCGACATCTGCAGCAGAATCTTTAGCTTGTTCGTCACCACCTCGGGCGTGCAGTCGGCGAGCGTCTCGGCGCAGTCCCCGCCCTGAAGCAGAAACCGCTTGCCATCCTGCGCGTGGGCGATCAGCGACCGGAGCCGCTCGACCTCGAATGATGTGACGAGCGGCGGGAATCCGCGCAGTTTCGCCACCGCGCGGTCCACCGCTTCTCGGTCCGCATACAGCACCTGCTGCGCGTGAAGCCGCCGCTTCCACGAGTCGGGCGACCAGTCTGTCGGGGTCGAGTGCGTCATAAGAAACCGAATCGGAGCGCGCCAAGCATGATTCCAGCCAACAATCGGCGGGGAGTATAGACCGCGCCCCGATGGTCATTCGTCGGCACCGCGGGCACGCGCAAGTTCAGCGCGAAATCACAAAAAGTCAAAGAATGTCGATGTTTGCGCTCATGCACATTCATCCCCCGGCGTTCAACAGACGATAACGCCTGCGGAACAAGGCGGTCTGCATCTGTGCGGGCCGCACGACGTACGAACCAATGCCCCCATCCGGGGCGGCGGTCTCGGGCCTCGCCGCAGGGTGCGGCAACAGGACCCGGCGGCCGCCAATCATGCAGGAGTCAGGAACAATGGCCACGACCAAACGACGCGCTTCTTCCACCTCGAAGCGCACCAAGCGTACCCCCGCCGCCAAGCGCACCAGCAAGAAGCGCACGACGGGCCGCAAGACCACCGCCAAGAAGAACACCGCTCGCAAGAGCCCCGCCCGCAAGACGGCTCGCAAGAGCACCGGCACCAAGACGGGCGCTCGCAAGTCGACGGCAAAGCGCTCGACCGCGAAGAAGAGCACCGCCCGCAAGCCCGCTTCCAAGCGCACCACGGTCAAGAAGGCGACCCGCAAGAGCACCGCGCGCAAGACAACGGCCCGCAAGCCCGCCGCCAAGCGCACGGCCGCCAAGAAGTCCAACGCTCGCAAGACGACTGCCCGCAAGACCGGCGCCCGCAAGACCGTCAAGCGTTCCGCTCCGAAGCGCTCGACCGCCAAGCGCACCACCCGCAAGAGCACGGCCCGCAAGCCGAGCACCAAGCGCTCGACCGCGAAGCGCTCCACCGGTCGCAAGACGACCGCCCGCAAGAACACCACCCGCAAGTCGTCGAGCAAGCGTTCGACCGGCCTGCGCCTGGTCGGCACCAAGGCCCGCCGCTCGTCGTCCTCGTCGAGCCGTCGCGTCCGCCGCGCCGCCTGATCCGCAAGAGCCATCACGCCCCGGCGCACGGACGCGTAGGGCGTGAATGACACGCACAGGGGCCGCGATCTCACCACGAGGTCGCGGCCTTTGTCATGCGCCCCCCCGCGCACAAACTGCGCTCCCGAGTCGCCGACAACGGGAATCTGTTCCGTTTGTGCCGTCTGGGGGGGATGGAACTGAAGTTGCTCGCGGGTCATGACGACGAGCAATCCCATGATCGACGCCTCATGCTGCAGCACCCATCCCGTCAACGCCGATTCACTCCATAGCGGATCGCCGCATTCGCCCGCTCGTGCCGCGCTCGTCGCCGGCAAGTGGGTGCGGCAGATCCCGCAAGGGGCGGAGTCCCGGTTGATGTTCCAGAGGATGCTGGCGCCGTGGGCACAGGATGTCCTCTCGCTCCGCGCGAGAGGCCTCGACCGCCCCCAGCGCCAGACGGACTGGAGACTCGCGCTCAAGCCCGCGGCGTGACCGCTGGCACGGGGCGTGCGTAGTCCAGCCCAATCGGGCCAACAGGAAGGCCCGGAGGAGCGCAAGGATGGGCGGTATCACAGCCGGCGTCGGGATCTTTTCCGGAATCGACACGCAGTCACTGATCTCCCAGCTGCTCGCGATCGATGCGCGCCCCAAAATCCTGGCCCAGCGCCGCATCGCCCAGCTCCAGCAGCAGTCCGCGGCGTTCCTCGATGTGAACTCCGCCCTGCTCGCGCTCAAGACGGCCGGCGAGAAGTTCTCCACCGCCAAAACCTTCAAGAGCGCCTCCGCCGCTTCGTCTAACCCCGATGCGCTGGTCGCGACGGCCGGCACCAGCGCCACCCCCGGCACCTACGAGTTCATCGTCAACCGCCTCGTGTCCACCCAGCAGCAGCTCTCGCGCGGCTTCACCGACCGCGACACCTCGGGCGTCGGCCTGACCTCCATCTCCTTTGAGCAGGGCGGCGGCGCGCTCGCCACCGACACGCTCCTCTCCTCGCTCAACGGCGGCTCGGGCGTCTCCCGCGGCAAGATCGTCATCACAGACAAGTCAGGCGCCAGCGCCACCGTCGATCTTTCCACCGCGGTCTCTGTCAATGATGTCATCAGCGCCATCAACCAGGCCAGCGGCGTCAACGTCCGCGCCAGGGTCGAAGGCGACGCATTCTCGATCGAAGACCTCTCGGGCGGCGGCGGCTCGCTCACCGTCGCCAATGCCTTCGGGTACACCACCGCCGACTCGCTCGGCATCGCCGGCACCACGGCCGGCTCCACGCTCTCGGGCTCGCAGATCCGCAACGTCACCGGCGCGACACCCCTCGCGCTGCTCAATGACGGGCGTGGCGTCCTGATCCGCGATGCGACGACCTCGCTCACCATCACGGATCGCGCAGGGACCGTCGTCAATGTCTCGCTCGGGGAGCTGACCTCCACCACGACGGACCCCGAGACCGGCGAGCCCGTGACCACCGTTACGC
>CALFMQ010000343.1 GCA_937879825.1 uncultured Phycisphaerales bacterium | reverse complement strand
GCGCTTCAGGTGCTCGCCCCAGATGACAGGGGAGTCGATGAGTTCGGTGAGCGTGCCGGTCCAGCGCACTCCTTCGAAATCGGCGAGCACATCGATGTCGATTGTTTCAAGCGAGCAGCCGTACCGGTGCCCGCCCGATATCGACATGGCTACATCGAGTTCGGTGCAATCCGCGCCTTCGGGGTACCAGATGACGGTGTTCCAGTTGAGCGCGCCGAAGTTGGCGAAGCCGTAGGAGTCGCTCGATCGGCTCATGTGCCAGGGTTGGGAGGCGATGTAGGTGGTTCGGATTGTGACGGCGCCGGCGTCGGGCACATGAACGACGATGCGGTAGGGGTCGAGCACATCGCGGTTCCACTCCAGGGTGCGGCCGCGAGCATCCCGCACCTCAAGGCCCGCGACATTGCGGATGGGGCCTGATGCCGCGTGGTTGCCGGGCACATATTTGGGGTACCACAGGACGAGGTCACCCGCGGGCACGTTGTGGATGGTCGCGGTCGCGTGAATCAGTCTCCGCTGCGCATCACTCAGATCGACGACGACTGTCATGTCCTGCGCGCGTGCCGACGCATAAGCGACAAGCACAGCGACGAGTCCGAGCCAGAGTGACCGAATGCGCATGGTGCGTCTCCCGATGGTTGGGCACACACTAACGCATGGGATGAGCGCCAAAAAGAAACCAGCCGCCATCCCCCCGGGAGACGGCGGCCGGTGATGAAACTCGAGCGCGGAGACGCGCCTGATGCGTCATTGGTCGCCCGAGCGCTCCTTGAGTTCCAGGAGAATCGCTTCGAGCCGGTCCATTTTCTGGTTCATGGCTTCGAGGCGATCCTCGAGTTCGCGGATGCGTGCCTCGCGGTCGGCGAGCAGGCCGTGCGACTCGGCCAGCCGCCTCTGGAGTAGATCCAATGCTCCGTTCTGTGTGCCGCCCATCTGCTCGGGGAAGACGAAGAGTTGGCCGTCCTGGCCGCCGATCATGTTCGGCCTGATGTCGAGGCCCAACTCGCTCCCGGTGAGTTCGGGCACCACGTCGAGCCAGATCGCGGTGTTCCGCCGGGCCATCTTCTTGGCGATCTCGCCGGTGACTTTCTTGAGTTCTTCGTTGAGACTGGCCGCCTCCTTGCCGGCGCGTTCGCGCGCCCGCTGGCCGTCGGCTTTGAGCGAGTTCTGCATCGCCTCGGTGTAGCGTTTGGTCAGGTCGGCCTGCCGCTCACGGAGCGATGTCAGTTCGGCGTCCTTCTCGTCGTCCCACTCCCAGATGAAGTCCTGCGCGATCTGGGGGGTTCCGAGTGCCGCAGCATCGTACGGCTCGAGTTTCACTTCGATCGACTTTTCGCCCGCCTCGCCAACGACTTTGAAGCGGATCGAGTCGCCCGGCTCAAGCGTCGCGAGGCGCTCGCGGATCGCTTCCGGGCTCGCGTCGTCGGCGCCGTCGATGCCGATCACCACATCGTTTGCATGGAGCCCTGCTCGGGCCGCGGGCAATCCCTCGATCACCGTGCCGAACATCGCCGACTTCTCGGGATTGACGCCGAGCCGCGCGACCTGAGCTTCGGTCGGCGCGCCCATCGTCACACCCAGCATGACCTTGGGGGTCGCCTGCATCGCCCGTACGATCACGCGGGCCTGGTCGTATCCGGAGCTGAAAGCGCCCAGCGCGTTCTCGAATCGCCCCGGCGACAGCGTCCCGTCCTGATCCAGCAGCAGGCGGTACACATTGCCGAACTCAAGATCGGGCGCGCCGATCTTCATCGTCGAGCCGTTCTGCACGATGGTGAGGACGCCGCCCGGCTCCTTGCGGACGCGAACGGCCGTGGCCGCATCCGCGCCGAGTGTCTGCTCCGTCCAGTCGCCGTCGGTGTGGAACTCGCCGGCCTTTTTGTCGTTGACGAAGACTTCCGCGACCGTGCCGTTGATCGTCACGGTCACCTTGTCGCCGGCATCGTTGATCATCATGCTCTGGATGTGGCGCTGGACATGGACATCGCCGTTGTCGTCATTGGCGACGACATGGATCTCGGTGTCCTGCGTGCCGGCGAGTGCCGGTGCGCCGCAGAACGAGATCAGCGCCGCCGCCGTCCACATCGCCGCGTTCTTCATGGTGTTGTTGTTCATCTGCGACCTCATGGTGTTCACTCCTTTCGTCCTCCCCGAAACCCGGAATCCCCGCGACCCAGGACACGCGGCCATCACAGCGGTTGCTCGCTCGACGCCGGGAAGCCGCTCCCGTTGGGGATCAGCACCGCGTCGCCGGCGTCGTTCCTCTGGACGCGCAGCATCGTGGGGTCCGTCACCTTCTCGACGGTGATGACGCGCTTGACGACGACCACCTCGTAGGTTGTGCCGCCCTCGCCCTGAATCGGACGGGCCTCGACGACCATCGCGGGCATCTCACCCAGCACCTGGCCCGTCTGGGTGCCCTTATCGATGTACGCGGCCCACGCGTCATCGGGGGTCATCGTGGTGTCGGCGACGGGCACCGTGATAAAGCCCGCCTGCTGCGATCCCGAACCGAAGCCCATCGCGCCGAGCCACCCCAGACGCGCACCGACGAAAATCAGTGCCAGCATCGCGGCGATCGCCCACCCGCTGTATTCACGGACGCGCCCGATCGTGGCGAGCACGCCGGTGCGAACACCAGCGGGGGTCTCGATGAGTTCGGCGACGGCGATCTGATCCTCGACCGCCCGGCTGAGCAGGGCGTGGGATCGTTGCGCCTCGGCGAGCCGCCGCCACAGGAGCGGGTCCTGTTCTGCGAGACGCTCGACCTCCGCCCAATCGCGGTTGGTCGCTTCGCCGTCGGTCACTCGGGCGATCAGAACCTCTTCAAGAATACGTTCCATTTCCTCGCTCATCACGCCACCTCCGCCGCGCGCTGGGGGCGCGACTCCATCAGTTCCCGGAGCATCCTGCGTCCCCGGACAATTCGTGTCTCGACGGTCGTCACCGGGACGCCCATCACATCCGCGATCTGGCGGTACGACATGCCCCGCACGGCGCGCAGCAGGAGCGGCTCGCGGTACTGCTCGGGGAGCGTCCGCGCCAGATCGAGCGCTCGCTCCCCTTCCTCGATCTCCGCCTTGTCCAT
This sequence comes from uncultured Phycisphaerales bacterium, assembly GCA_937879825.1. Classification (GTDB taxonomy): domain Bacteria; phylum Planctomycetota; class Phycisphaerae; order Phycisphaerales; family UBA1924; genus JACKHC01. Next base: position 2,412 of record CALFMQ010000343.1, on the reverse strand, counting down.
CACCGGATCGGACCGCCCGTCCGAGATCGACTCCATCTCGGGCGCTTCCTTCGCCCAGACCCGCCGGCGGACTTTCTGTTTGCGCCCGTGCGTCCGCGCGACGTTCACCGCGACGGTCCGCAGCCAGTTCTTCGGGGATGCCAATCCCTCGACCTCGTCCCCGTGGCGGACCAATCGCATCGCGACCTCCTGGAGCAGGTCCTCCAGATCGGCCTCGCGGGGCTTGTGGGCCAGCAGGATGGCGGCGACCCACCGGCGGTGGGCCTGCCAGAGTTCCCGGACTCTGTCACCCGGCTCCGTGGCCGCGTACGCCGAATGGTTGTCGTCCTGACGGGTCATCATCACCTTCTACAGACGCGCCGACCCGCGGGTCCCGGCATGATTCCGGATTCCGCGTCCGGACGCCGTCATTCCCGGCGACGCCCTATCCTGATCGTCCCGAGGCGGCTTTCCCGGTTTGCAAGACTCCTTATGCCCCCCACCCGCACCGAACACGAGCACCACCTGGCCCGGCGGAACGCCGAGCGGGTCATGTCGTTCGGGGACCATCTGGAAGAGCTGCGGGTCCGGGTGATCCTCGCCCTGCTGGGGCTGATCATCGCACTTATCGCGGGGCTGGCGCTGGGCGCCCCGATGCTCAACCTCCTGCTCCGACCCCTGACCGATGCGCTGCAGAACGCGGGCCAGCCCGTCCAACTGCTGGCGACGAGCCCTTTCGAGACCTTCGTCGCCTATCTCAAGGTCGGGCTGATCTTCGCGATCCTAGTCGCGTTCCCGTGGATCGTGTACCAGTTGTGGCTGTTCGTCGCCCCGGGTCTGTACGCGGCCGAGAAGCGATTCGTCTACTTCCTCATCCCGCTCTCGGGCGTGCTCTCGGCGCTGTCGGCGCTGTTCCTGTACTACTTCCTGCTGCCTGTCTCCCTGTACTTCCTCATCATCTTCGGCACGGGCATCGTCAAGGAGTCGCCCGGCATTGCAGAAGTGCCGCCGGGCATCGTCGCGCCCTTCATCCCGGTGCTGAAGGGCGATCCACCCCCGGCGCTGCTCGCCGAGGACGGCCCGTTCCCCCCGGGCTCGTCGTGGATCAACTCCAACATCGCGCAGCTGCGATTCCATGTCGGGGCGGGCAAGATCATGGGGCTGGCGCTCAACTCGGGCGGGCAGATCGCGCAGATGTACCGCGTGGGCGAGTACATCTCGATCGTGTTCGGGCTGGCGTTCGCGTTCGCGGTCGCGTTCCAGCTGCCGCTGGTGATGCTCCTGCTCAACTGGGTGGGCATCATCGAGCCGAAGGATGTGACGAAGTATCGGAAGCACGCGGTCTTCGGGTGCGCGGTTGGCGGCGCGGTGTTCACGCCCCAGGACCCGTGGTCGATGATCATGCTCGGCACCGCGCTCTATGCGCTCTTCGAGTTCGGCATCGTGCTAATGCGGTTCGTCCCCGCGAGGTCGGTGGCGACGCGCTTCGGGACGGCGTCCGCCAACGAGCCGACGCGCCCGACGCACGAGAAGGAACCGCCGGACGCGGGGGACGAGTAGGCGTGCGCCGCCCGAAGGACGAACGCGAGGCCCACCCGCGCATGACGCGCGCGCGCCCCCCCGTTGCGGATGACTTACCCACAGAGACCGACCTCGGCATGATGCGTCGAGCATTGGATCTGGCGAGGATGGCCGCCGACGCGGGCGAGGTGCCCGTCGGGGCGATCGTCTATGAGACCGCGACGGGGCGCATCCTGGGTGAGGCGCACAACACGCGCGAGCGCGACGCCGATCCGGGGGCGCACGCGGAGTTTGTCGCGATGCGTCTGGCCGCCGGTTCGCTCGGCGATTGGCGCCTCAACAACTGCACGCTCGTGGTGACGCTGGAACCGTGCCCGATGTGCGCGGGGATGATCATCAACGCGCGTGTGGGCCGGGTCGTCTACGGCGCAGCGGACCCGAAGGCGGGGGCCGTGCACTCGTTGTATGAGCTGCTAGGGGACGAGCGTTTGAACCATCGCGTCGGTGCGATCGGGGGCGTGCTGGCGGGCGAGTCGGCGGCGCTGCTGCGCGCGTTTTTCCGCGCCCGCCGGTCCTGACTCACTCGGCGGAAGCCTTGGCTTCCGGACGCCGGTCGGTCCGATGCGTGCGGCCCGATGCCTCGGCGTGCACGCCGCGGTGCACATCCCAGTAGTGCTCGAATGAGTGTGCGATATCGAAATCGCTCATGTATTGGCGCGCCGCCCGCCCCATCGCCCGGCGCTTCTCGTCGTCGCACGCGAGTTCCACGATCTTGTCGGCCCACGCGCCGATGTCGGTTGTCGGGATCACGAACCCGGTTTCCCCTCGGAGCACGACCTCGCTCGGGCCGCCCTTGTCGCTCACGATGACGGGCAGACCGGCGCACTGGCTCTCCATCACCACCTGCCCGAG
>CALFMQ010000342.1 GCA_937879825.1 uncultured Phycisphaerales bacterium | reverse complement strand
GCAGCAGTACATCCAGATGGACACGACCAACATCCTGTTCATCTGCGGCGGCACGTTCGTCGGGCTCGAAGAAATCATCCGCCGCCGCATCGGCCGCCGCCGCATCGGCTTCGCCGCCGAGACCGTCCGCATGGTCGACGGGCGCGACGACACCGAAGAAGTTCTGGCGCAGGTGACGCCCGAGGATGTCATCGAGTTCGGCATGATCCCCGAGTTTGTCGGCCGCCTCCCCGTCATCACGCCCCTCATGCCCCTCACAGAGGACGCGATGGTCCGCGTGCTCACCGAGCCCAAGAACGCGCTCATCCGTCAGTACGAGTACATGTTCTCGCTCGAAGGCGCCAAACTCACCTTCTCCGATGATGCGCTCCGCGAGATCGCACGCCGCGCCCTCGTCAGGAAGACGGGCGCACGCGGCCTCCGCGCGGTCATGGAGGAGCTCATGCTCGACATGCTCTACGACCTGCCCGAGGCCAACGCCGACGGCGCCGAGTTCGTCCTGACCCACGACGCCATCAAGGCCGGCCCTCGCCTCGACGCCATCCGCGTCAAGCGCAAAGAGTCCGCCTGACCCCCACGACAGACCCGTCCACCCACTCAAGAGTGGGGGATAGAGACAAATCAACATGTTGACTCACCGGCCCGGACCCGCCTACGGTTCGGGCCGTGTCACTTCCACGCCAAAGCCCGAAAGCACCCCCGGCCTGCACGCCGACCGATGCGTCGCGCCATTGCACCGACCCGATCGTCTCGCGCATCTGCGCGATTCATCACACCCTCATGCGCGTCGCCGACCGAGTGCTCGACCCCGTCGGCCTCACGGCCTCGCGTCTCATGCTCCTCAAGCGCATCGAGCACGCGGAGCACCGCCCGACCGTTTCATGGCTGAGCGAGCAACTCTCGCTCTCAACGCAGGCCGTCTCGCGCATGGTCGCCGCGCTCGAGGATGACGGGCTCGTCGCGCGCCGGACTCGCGCCGGTTCCGGACGCAGCGTCTTCGTCGAACTCACCTCCCGCGGCCGCGCATCGCTCGAGAGCGCCAGCGCCGTTCTGGCAACCGTCTCGTCCTTGATCCGCACCGATCTCGACGACCACGACCAGCGTGCCATCGAGTCCATCCTCGATCGCATCCTCGACAGTCTTCACAACGCAGAAGCCCAATCAACTCAGGCGGAGGTCCTGCCGACATGACCCTTCGACAACTCCTCACCGCGTCCGCGCTGACGCTCGTTGTCAGCGCACAAGCAATCGCCCAAGGCGGCCCGCCGCCCGCGCGCGTCCGGGTCGACGCCGCACGCATGGAAACGGTCGAACCCATGCGCCGCGTCACGGGCGAACTCGTGCCCACCCGCCGGTCATCGGTCGCGTCCAAACGCGATGCGCAAGTGATCGAGGTCCTCGTGGACCGCGGCGACACGATCGAAGCCGGGCAGATCATCGCCCGCCTCGACGCCGAACTCGCCATGATCGACCTCCAGCGCGCCGAGGCAGATCTCAAGGCCGCCGAAGCGCTCATCGCCGTCCGCAAGGCCGAGACCCTCCGCGCCGAGCGCGACCTCGCGCGCACCCGGATCATGCTCCAGGACAACGCCGTGTTCCAGACCGAAGTCGAGGACCGCGAGACCGATTTCGCCGCCGCCCAGGCCCGCCTCCGTCAGGCCGAGGCCGAAGCCGCCTCTTCCCGAGCCACTGTCGCAGATGCGCGCAAGGCCATCGAAGACATGGTTGTCGTCGCGCCCTACACCGGCCAGGTCGTCGACAAACTCACCGAAGTCGGACAATGGGTCCGCGAGGGGGACGGCGTCATCGAAATCATCGAGGTCGCCCCCATCGACGCATGGCTCGATGTCCCCGAGCAGTACCTCCCGGCGCTCCGCAACGGCTCGAGCCCCACCGTGCAGATCCTCGCCGAAGCAACCGGCCACACCACATCCGGCAAAGTCACCGCCATCCTCGCCCAGGGCGATGCGCTGGGACGCAAGTTCCCCGTCCGCGTCCGTCTCGAGAATACCGACGGCGCGCTCCTGCCCGGAATGAGCATCGTGGGCGTCGTTCCCACCGGCGGCTCAGAAGAGGCGCTCACCATCCACAAGGACGCCGTCCTGCGGAACGCCGCCGGCGCGTTCGTCTACTTCGATGGCGGCGGCGTCGCCACCGTCGCGCCGGTCGAGATCCAGTACGCCGTCGGAAACCGCTTCGTCATCCGTTCGCCAATGATTCGCCCCGGCACATCGCTCATCATCGAAGGCAACGAGCGCATGTACCCGGGTCAGCCCCTCACGATTCTCTCCGGCGCCCCGGAAAGCGCGCCCGCACCCGAAGCCGCCGGAACCTGACACATGGATATCGTCCGCTTCTCCATCTCGCGCCCCGTCACCGTCGCCGTCGGCGTGATCCTCGTCGTCATGTTCGGCCTCATCGGCGTCGGCGCGATCCCCATCCAGCTCACGCCCACCGTCGACCGGCCCATCATCAAGATCGCGACGCAGTGGCCCGGCCGATCGCCCGAGGAGATCGTCGAGGAAATCACCAAGGAGCAGGAAGAACAACTCAAAGGCCTCGCCGGCCTGAAGTCCATGAAGAGCACCTCCAGCGAGGGCTCCAACGAAATCACGCTCGAGTTCTTCATCGGCACCGATATCCAGCGGGCGCTCCAGGAAGTCTCCGACGCGATGCGTCAGGTACCCGAGTACCCCGAAGATGTCGACGAGCCCACCATCTCCGCCACCGAAGGCGACACCGAGAGCGCTATCGCGTGGATCATCATCGATGTCGACCCCGCCCACGCCGCCGACTTCCCCGATTTCGATATCTCCACGCTCATGCAGCCCATCGACCGCGAACTCAAGCCCTTCCTCGAACGGGTGGACGGCGTCGCGGAGATCAACATCTACGGCGGACGCGAACGCGAAGTCCGCGTCCTCGTCGACAATCTCAAACTCGCCCAGCGCGGCCTCACACACGCCGACCTGCTCAACGCGATCCGCGGCGAAAACGTCAACGTCAGCGCCGGCTCCATCTCCGAGGGCAAACGCGACTACCGCGTCCGCGTCATGGGCCAGTACCGAACCGTCGAGGATGTGCTCGACACCGTCGTCGCATACCGCGACAGCGGCCCAGTCTACGTGCGCGATGTCGCCGAGGTCGAGATGGGCTACGAGAAGCGTCGCGGCTTCGTCCGCTCGCTCGGCTACCCCTCGATCGCCATCAACGCCACACGGCGCACCGGCTCCAACGTCATGCAGGTCATGGAGGGGCTCCGCAATCGCCTCGACGAAGCCAGACGCGACGTCGTCCCCCGGCTCGACCCCGAGGTCGGCCCCTACCTCCGCGTCCGCCAGGTCTACGACGAAACCATCTACATCAAGTCCGCCGTGTCGCTCGTCACGAGCAACCTCTGGATCGGCGGCCTGATCGCAGCCGTCGTCCTCCTGCTCTTCCTCCGCTCGTTCATCGCCACCGGCGTCATCGCGCTGGCCATCCCCATCTCCGTCATCGGCACCTTCCTCATCCTCCTCACGCTCGGCCGCACCCTCAATGTCATCTCGCTCGCCGGCCTCGCCTTCGCCGTCGGCATGGTGGTGGACAACGCCATCGTCGTCCTCGAGAACATCGACAGGCACCGGCGCATGGGCAAGTCCGCATCACAGGCCGCATACGACGGCGGCAAGGAAGTCTGGGGCGCTGTCCTCGCTTCGACACTCACAACCGTCGCGGTATTCATCCCCGTGCTCACGATCCAGGAAGAAGCCGGCCAGCTCTTCCGCGATATCTCGCTGGCGATCGTGGCCTCGGTCTCCCTCTCCCTCCTTGTCTCCATCACCGTCATCCCGACCGCGTGCGCCAAGTGGCTCCCCGAGGCGCACGAGGCGCGATCGGCGATCGGGCGGCTGTTCCAGAATCTCTTCGGCCTGGCCCCGGCCATCGGCGTCCTCAACCGCGCCCTGCGAGCATTCCTCTACTGGTGCATCACCGGCTGGCGCGCCTGGACCATCCGCCCCGCAGTCATTGTGGTCATGACCGTCGTGAGTCTCGGCGTCTCGTACCTCCTGATGCCGCCGATGGACTACCTCCCGGCGGGCAACCGCAACCTCGTCTTCGGCGGCCTGCTCATCCCGCCGGGCTACTCCGTCGAACAAATGGAGCAGATCGCCACCGGGCTCGAAGACAGAATCCGCCCCTACATCGTCACCGACAAAGACGACAAGCAGGCGATCGAAGCGCTGCCCCCCATCCCCGCGCTCATGCCCGGTCAGGACCCCTTCGACTCCGTCGGCATCGACAACTTCTTCATCGGGTCCTTCGGCGGCGGCATGTTCGTCGGCGCCACCAGCACCGAAGAGCAGGTCGTCATCCCCATCGGCTATTTGCTCACCGGCGCGATGAGCGGCGTGCCGGACTCCTACGGCGGCGCGAGCCAGTCCTCACTCTTCGGGCGGGGCCTCGGCGCGGGCAACACCGTCGATGTCGAGATGTCCGGCTCCGACCTCCAGAGCGTCCAGCGCGCCGCCTCCGCGCTCTTCATGACGCTCGGCACCGATCCAAAGTACGGCTATCAGAGTCTCACCACGGCCCCCGCCAACTTCAACCTCCCGCAGCAGGAGTGGCAGATCCAGCTCATGCGCACCGGGCAGGAACTCGGGCTCACCACCGACGCCGTGGGCGTCGCCGTCCGCGCGATGTTCGACGGCGTCTTCGCCGGTGATTTCCGCGACGCCGCCGACACCATCGATATCAACATCCTCCCCAAGGGCGGGCGACTCGATCACAAGGAACAACTCGCCGATGTGCCCGTCGCGACACCTCGCGGCCCCATCGTCCCCATCGACTCCGTCATCGAGGTCCGGCCCGCCAATGCGCCGCAGTCCATCCTCCGCATCGAAGAACTCCCGAGCGTCACCGTCTCCGTCCGCCCGCCCCCCGGCGAGCCCGTCGAACAGGTGATGCGCGAGATCGAGGAAAAACACCTCGCCGGTCTCCGCGCCTCCGGCCTCATCGATCCTTCCATGCGAATCCGCCTCGAAGGCACCGCCGCCCAGCTCGAGCAGGTCCGGGCCTCGCTGCTCGGCCCGAGGCCGGTCGCGGGCGCCAAACGCGCGGGCTGGCAGACAGCGATGGTGAACTCGTGGATCCTCTTCGCATTGGCGGCCGCGGGCGCGCTGATCTGGGCCGGGCTCCGCTTCGCCGCGACGCGCGACATCAAGAACATCCTCGGCGGCGCGGGGCTCACAGCGCTCGCCGTGATCCTCACCACCATGTTCGTCGCCGTCGGCATCAACCCCGAACTCATGACCGCGCGCTTCGTGTGGGCGATCATCGTCACCTACCTCCTCATGGCAGCGCTCTTCGAGTCCTTCCTCTACCCCTTCGTCATCATGTTCTCCGTGCCGCTCGCCCTCGTCGGCGGGATCGCGGCACTCCGGATCGTCCACGACATCACCTCCGCGGACCCCACCATCGCCGCCCAGAACCTCGACGTCCTCACCATGCTGGGCTTCGTCATCCTCATCGGCGTCGTCGTCAATAACGCCATCCTCCTCGTCCATCAGGCGCTCAACCTCATGGGTGAGGACCGGGGCGGCGGCGTCCCCGAAGGCGAGATCCTCGACCCACGCCACGCGATCGCGGCGTCCGTCGAGACGCGCATCCGACCCGTCTTCATGAGCACGCTCACCAGCATCGGCGGCATGCTCCCTCTCGTCATCGCGCCCGGCGCGGGCTCCGAACTCTACCGGGGCCTCGGCGCGGTCGTGGTGGGTGGGCTGCTGGTCTCCACCGTCTTCACGCTCATGCTCGTCCCGATGGTCTTCAGTCTCGTCATCGATATGCGCGACGGTGCGCGCGTGCTCCTGTCGCGCAAGGCCACCGCTCATTCAACCCCAAGGCCGGCCGCCCCCCCGACGCCGACACCCGCCGCGCGCCGTCCCTCTGAGCCGCAGCGCCCCGAACCCGTCGGCGCCCGGGACTGACCGCGCCCCCTAGTTCAAGAGTTCGCAGAATGTGAACGAGTGCCCGTGCGCATGCTCGGTCCGAACCAGCCGCACCAGCACCGCCGAGTCAAGGAGCGAACGCGCCGACCGCGCATCCCGCACAAAGAGATGCACACGCGACACCACTCGCATCGTCGGATCCCGCCGAAGGGCCATGTTCACGAGCGACGACTGCCTCGCAAGCCACCCCTGCACGACCCACAACCCCTTGAGCGCCCGTTCCATCGAGTCATCGCCCGCATCAGCCAACACGTGCAGCACGCCATCCCCGTCGACCGCCACCTCAACCTCGGGCGCATCCGGGCACCGCATCGCCGTCGCCCGAAGCGTCATGTCCCGGACCAATCCCGCGAGCGTCCGAACCGCATCCTCGCGCGGCACCTCCGGCTTCCGTTCCGCTGGCGTCGTCCCGGCGACCGCTGGCTTAGGCATGATCACAGGGTCGAACGATGGCGCCGCAGACATCACACGCTGCGGCGCCGACGCCTCGCTCTCCGCCGGCGACTCCTCGATCAGGTCCAGAACATCCACAACATCCGTGCGCTCGTCCGACTCATAAACGGCCGTCGCGGTGATCGATGCGATCCGCGCGATGGTCGCCGCCAGCTCGATCCGGCACCGGATGAACACACCCGCCGCGCGATCGATCCGCTCCAGAGCCCGCTCGCCGTCATCTTCCGAGGCGCCCGCAAACGCCACGCGCAGCGAAACCCCCTCGGACCGCCCCGCGCGCGATAACTCCTGCGCGACCGATTTGATCGTCTGGTACGCCGCGACCGTCGCCGCCTCGTTCGGCGCCGTGAGCAGACACGCCGACGCTACCCGGTCATCGCTCAGCGCCGACATCATCGAGACCTCATCCGTCGCGATCAGCCAGCGCGCCCCCGCACGATTGGCCTCATGGACCGCGCGCCGCAGGTCGTTCGCCCGCTCGGGCCGAGACTCCGGTTCGGTGGGCCAAAGAATCTGAACTGAGGTCCGCTCCGCGCCGAGCTGCGCCAGCGCAACAGGAACACCACCCGTCCGCGCAAGCCGCGATGCATACTGCACGACCCACGCGCCACTCAGCACCGGCAGGTGCCCCGGAATCAGCAACTCTGTCTCGTAGCACACCGCCGCAGAAGCCGATCGCTCCTCCGTGTCCCGCTGGTCCCCGCCGCCGAGGAACATGTCCGCGATCGCGTCGAACTGCGAGTCCGAGGGCGTGCCGGGTCGCGATAAATGGCGGTCAGTCTGTATCGGGGTCATCGCCGCGTCTCCACGCTTGTGACTCGAAGAATCCCTGTCTTATGCGCCCGTCGTCTGCGTCGCCAACCGGGGCATCACGGGCTCCTCCTGCTCCACGATAACCACGCTCTCCAGCCCGCCGTCGCGGCTCTGCTGGATGCGTGGATTGTACGGGTCCGTAATCCACTGCCCGTTCACCACCAGCCGATACCGGAACACACCCGAGGGCAACTTGAGCAGACGCTCATGCACTCCAAGATGCGGGTTGTAGCGCATCGGCGTCTGCGTCGCCGACCACCCGTTGTGGTCCCCCGCGATGCACACCGTCATATAGGGACCGCCCGGCTGCACG
>CALFMQ010000341.1 GCA_937879825.1 uncultured Phycisphaerales bacterium | reverse complement strand
TCGGGCATGGGGGGATGATAGAAGAATGGGGACCGCCCCCACCGTCACACTTCGTGTGACACCTCCCCCGATGGGGATCGGGGGAGGATGCAACTAGACGGCTTACACGCGGAAGATGGCGCCCATCTTCTTGCCCATGAGGACGCTCGCGCCGACGAGTGTGGCGGTGAGGAGGGCCATGCCCCAGACGCCCATGGCGCTTGCGATGTGGAGCCCGTCGCCCAGCCGTTCGGAGAACATGTAGATGGCCTTGGTGATGGGGTAGTGCATTTCCTGCTGGGCGAGGATGAGGGAGTCGGAGACTTCGAGCATCGCGAAGGAGAAGGCGAGCAGGCCGCCCGCGATGAGGTTGGCGAGGATGAGCGGGACGATGACGCGGCGTACGGCGGTCACCGCGCCCGCGCCGAGATTGCGCGCGGCTTCTTCGAGGTCGCCGGAGGTTTGCTCGAGCCCGGCGACGGTGGCGCGCACGACATAAGGCAGTCGGCGCACGGCGTAGGCGATGATGAGGAAGGGGATGGGGTTGGGCGTGGAGCCGAGGATGCTGGCGGCTTCGGAGAGCGGGCCGCCTTCGCCGAATGGCCAGCGGAGACTCATCGCGACATACCCGAAGGCCATGACGAGCCCCGGCACGGCGAGGGGGACCATGGACATCGCGTCGAGCAATGACCGCCCGCGGATCTTGGTGCGGACGATGATGTAGCCGATGAGCAGGCCGGCGGCGATGTCGAGCACCATCGCGGCGGAGGCGAGTTTGAGGGAGTTGAGGATGGAGCCGAAGGCGACGGGGTGCGTGAGCGCGCTGTGGTAGTGCTCGCCGGTGAACGCGGTGGGGATGATGGAGCGGTACCACGAGCCCTCGGCGGCGAAACTGGTGAGCACGACGCCGACATGCGGCATGAGCGCGAGGGCGGTGACGCACGCGAATGCGAGGCATGCCATGACGCCGCGGAAGCCGGTGAGGGACTTCTCGGAAGCGGCGCGTCCGGCGCGGGTCTGGGATGCGTAGGCGCGTCCGCCGAAGAGGACCTTGCCGGTGATGTAGCAGAGGATGGCGGCGCCGAGCATGACGACGGTGAGCGCGTAGGGCATGGCGCTGGATGTGACTTCCTTGATGCCGTTGAACACCTGCACGGGTGTGGTGGCGTAGAAGTCGAACATGAGCGGGGTGCCGAGTTCGGTGAAGGACCAGATGAAGACGATGGTGCCGCCGGCGAAGAGTCCGGGGCGGATCATGGGGAGCGTGACGCGGAAGAAGCGGCGCCACGGGCCGATCCCCAGGTTCTCGGCGGCCTCGTCGAGGGCGGGATCGAGGTTGGCGAGCGAGGCGGTCGCGTTGAGGTAGATGATTGGGTAGAGGTGGAGGGCTTCGGCGATGACGACGCCCCAGAACTTGCCCGAGCCGAGGATGTCGAGATCGGTATGCAGGAGCGTGTTGAGCGCGCCGAAGCGCCCGAGGAGCATGCGCAGGCCGATCGCGCCGACGAAGGGGGGCAGGATGAGGGGGACGAGGATGAGCGCGTTCCACGCGCCCTTGAGGGGGTATTTGTAGTTGGCGGAGAGGATGGCGAGGGGGAGGGAGATGACGATGCAGAGGGATGTGGTTGCGGCGGCGACGAGCAGCGCGTTGACGAGCCCGCCTCGCAGGACCGGGTCGCGGAAGACGAAGGCGACGTGATCGAGCGTGAATCCCTCGCCGGTCTTGGGGTCTTGCGCGAAGGCGCCGCCCACGGTGAGCCAGACGGGGTAGACGAGGAACATCGCCAGCAGCGCGAGCAGCGTGAGGAGGAGCGTGTATTGGCCGATTCTGCGTGGGCGCATGGTGCTCCGGCGTTGTGAGGGAGCGGCATGGTACCGGGCGATTGTGAGGGGCGCGTATACTGAACCGGTTTGCAACAGGACCCCATCCAGCGTGCCCGGAGCCTTGAGGATCTCGGTCAGTTCCGAGAGGCGCGGATGATGTACCGCCGGCTGGCGGGAAAGCACCCGACGAATGCCGCGATATTCGCGGGGATCGGCCGGTGCTCGATCATGATGCACGAGTACGCGGACGCCGAGCGTGCCCTGGCGAGCGCGGCCCGGATGGAGCCCGACAACACGGACCATCTGACGAACCTTGCGTACTGCTATGCGCATATGGGCGACGGTGAGGCGGCCGCGTCGTGCGCGCGGAGGGTGCTGGCGCTGCGCCCGGGCCATGCGCCCGCGATTCGGGTGCTGGCCGACACTTTTCGGATGGCCGGGGAACTGGAGGCGGCGTATCGCCTGATCGAGCCGGTCGCGAGGGCCGCGGGTTGCGAACCGTCGCTCGTGATCATGTTTACGCGTCTGGCCGCGTCGATCGGAGAGACGCGGGAGGCGATCGATGTGTTGGAGTCGCTCGATCGAGGCGGGGTGCTCTCGGAGTCGGATCGGGCGTCGCTCCACTACGAGCTGGGGGGTGTGTATGACAGGGTGGGCCGATTCGACGACGCCTGGGCGTCTTACGAGCTGGCCAATCGGTTGTCCGCCTCATCACCCAGTATCGGTTCGGTGTTGATGCACATGGATGCGCTGCGCCGCGCCTGGACCTCGGAGCGCGTGCGTTCGGCGCCGCGTGCGAGCGTGGAGTCGGAGACGCCGGTTTTCATTGTCGGGATGCCGCGATCGGGCTCGTCGCTTCTGGAGCAGGTGCTATCGATGTGCGACGGCGTGTCGGCGGGTGGCGAGCGGTCGGAGATTCCTGTGGCATCGCGGAGTCTTCTGTACCCGGAGGGTGTGCTGCCGATCAGCGCGGATGTGATCGCGACGCGTGTGGATCGTGTGCGGCGGTCGTCGCTGGATCGGTTGGCGAGGCAGATCGAGAAGAGTCTGCGCCGGATTGATGCCGGGGCGTCGCACATCATCGATAAGAATCTCTCCAACTACCTGTATATCCCGTTGATCTGGATGCTGTTCCCAGGCGCGACGATCATCCACGCCAAGCGGAACCCGCTGGATACGTGCGTCTCGTGCTACTTCAAGAACTTCGGGCCGGGTATGGAGTTCACCAATGATCTGGCCTCCCTCGGGGCGCAGTACCGGTATTACGATCGGCTGATGGAGCATTGGCACGAGGTGTTCCCGGGTCGGATCGTGGAGGTTGTCTACCGGGAGTTCGTGGAGGACTTCGAGTCGCAGGCGCGCCGGGTGGTGGAGGCGGTCGGAGCGACCTGGACCGACTCGTGTCTCCGCTTTTACGAGCGACGAGACATCGTGGCGACGGAGAGCGCCGAGCAGGTGCGCCGTCCGCTGTACACGTCGTCCGTCGGGCGCTGGAGGAACTACGAGAAGCATCTCGGGAAGTTGCGGAGCGCGCTCGAGGGTTGATGCCATGGCTGTGTTGGTGCGCTCGCGTGGCGCACGAGGCCCCGGCGTATACTCGGTTGCGTGACGCAGCAGAACCCATTCCAGGCGGCCGCCCAACTCGAACAGACGGGGCAGTTCCAGCGGGCGCGGCAGATGTACCGCCAGCTGGCGGGAAAGCACCCCAGGAGCGGCGCGGTGTTCGCCGGGATCGGGCGGTGTTCGCTGGCGATGCACGAGTACGCGGACGCCGAGCGTGCGCTGACGAGCGCGGTGCGTGTGGAGCCGAGGAACGCGGATCACAGGTCGAACCTGGCGTACTGCCTGTTATCGATGGGGAAGGTGGAGGGGGCGCGGGAGCAGGCGGAGGCGGCGCTGGGGTTGAAGCCGGGCCATCCGTTTGCGCTGCGGACGCTCGCGGAGACGCATCGGATGTCGGGCGATGCGCAGCGTGCGTACGACACGATCGCGCCGACGCTCAAGACGGCGAAGCACGATGCGCTGATGCTGATTTACTTTGCGCGCCTGGCCGCGGGAGTCGGGAGGCACGAGGAGGCAATGAATATTCTGTCGGCGCTGGACAACGCCGCGACGCTGCCCGATCCGGTGCGCTCGGCGTTGCACTTCGAGTTGGGCGGGGTGCTGGATAAACTCAAGCGTTACGACGAGGCGTGGTCGTCGTTCGAGATCGCCAATCGCCTTGATGCGGGGCAGTACAACATCGCGGCGCTGGCGGCGTGCGTGGAGTCGCTCATCGGCGCGTGGACGCCCGAGCGCGTGGCGGCGATGCCGAGGGCGGAGACGAAGTCGGACCTGCCGATTTACATCATCGGGATGCCGCGTTCGGGGTCGTCGTTGCTGGAGCAGGTGCTGTCGGGGTGCGAGGAGATCGCGCCGGGTGGCGAGCGGGCGGACATCCCGCTGGCGGCGCGGGATCTGTTGTATCCCGAGGGCGGGATGCACGCGGATGCGGTGCTCCTGGGTAAGCGGATCGATGCGCTGCGCCCGGCGTCGGTGGAGCGGATGGCGCGGCAGGTCGAGAAGAGTCTGGCGAAGGTTGCGCCGGGGGCGCAGCGGGTGACGGACAAGCACCTGCTGAACTTCCTGCATGTGCCGGTGATCCGGATGTTGTTTCCCGAGGCGCCGATCATCCACACGAGGCGAGACGCGATGGACACTTGTTTGTCGTGCTTCTTCCAGAACTTCACGACGGGGATGGAGTTTACCTACGACCTGGCGACGATCGGGGCGTACTACAACCAGTACGCGCGGCTGATGCGCCACTGGGAGTCGCTGTTCCCCGGCGCGATTCTCGACCTTAACTATGAGGATCTTGTGGATGATCTGGAGGCGCAGGCGCGGCGGGTGCTCGAGGGCATCAACCTGCCGTGGAACGACGCGTGCCTGCGATTCCACGAGAAGCGGAATGTGGTGGCGACGATGAGCGCCGAGCAGGTGCGCCGGCCGATCTACAAATCGTCGGTGAAGCGGTGGGCGAACTACGAGAAGCATCTGGGGCCGCTGCGCGCGGCGCTGGATGCGGGGTGACCGGGGGGGATTGACTAGGATGGGCGCGTATGGATGACCACGCCGCGGCATCGAGGATCGAACTGCTTCGAACGTCGAGGATGCTGCGCCCGGTGGCGTCGTCGATTCAGCACGAGGTGCTGACGCAGGCGGCGGACCTCAAGAAGCTGGAGAAGCGGACGGCGTCGATCGCTGAGGCGTGGGGGGGCGTGGTGCCCGAGGCGCTGGCGGCCAAGACGACGATCGAGCGACTGGCGCGGGGGGTGCTGACGGTGCGCGTGGCGGATGCGTCGGCGCGGTACGAGCTCGATCGCTTTATGCGGTCGGGCGGGCTGGACCGGTTGCGCGCGGGCGCGAAGGCGTCGATCACGCGGGTGAAGATCGTCGCGGGGTGATCAGTTCTTGATGGGCGCGGGGATGACGACGACGCCGTCGGACGTGGAGATGGCGATGGCGTTGTCGATGACGGCGAGTTCGCGCGGCGGGGCGGTGAGTTCGATTCGCCGGTTCTCGACGCTCCGGACGGTGTCGACCTCCGTGACATTGAACTCGTAGAGACTGCGCTCCATCGCGAGCACCTGTCCCATCTGCGCGAGCGTGCAGACCTTGCCCTCGGCGAGCGCGACGGGCAGGACGCGCCAGTCGGTGGCGCGCTGATCGACGCCCATGAGTTCGCCGGTGCGGTCGAAGACGACGACGCCGAGTTCCGAGCCCATCACGGTGTGCCCGTGCATGGAGGCGATGACGGCGTCTCCGCGGCTCGGGTCCATGCGGTCACGGGTGTCGAGCGGGAGCGGGCGCAGGGTTCCGTCGGCGAGCGCTATCTGCCGCACCTCGCCCCCGGCGCCGAGGACCATGACGCGGTCGTCGATGATCTGCGCGTCGAGTGTCTGGCGGGCGCCGGCCTCGGAGTTGGTCCAGATGAGCGTGGCGCGGAAGGGGTCGATCATGGAGATGGCTTCGTCGGTCGCGAAGACGACGCTGCCGGAGTCGGAGGCGCGGACCCAGCGCAGGGGGGCGCTCTCGGTACGCGTGACGAGGGACTTGCCGGTGCGGGCATCGAGCATGACGACGGCGTCGATGTTGTCGGAGCCCGCGCCGATCCAAGCGTCGAGCGAAGTGCCGGCGGGGGGCATGACGCCCCCGGCGGCCAGGACGCCGCCCGAGAGCGAGGCGTCGTGCACGCGCCCGATGGGCATGGAGGCGGCCCAGAGGTGTTTGCCGGTGACGGCGTCGAATCCCGCGGCGCGTCCGGAGCGTTCGAGGACGACGATGGTGTCGGTATCGACGAGGATGATGAGTTCGCCGACCATGACGCTCATCTCGATGGGTGTGCCGAAGGCGCCGCCGCCGCGCTTGCCGTCGATGATCTGGTCGATGAGTTCGCGCTGCGGGAAGATCGAGCGGATGGGCTCGGTTTCCCAGAGGACCTGGCCGGTGTCGGTGTTGCGCATGACCAGGACACGGTCGCGCGGGCGCGTGGGCGCGGGGCGCACGAAGAGGACGCCCTGGCCGTCGAGTCGGACGAGGGACTCGCCGAAGACGCCGTCCCACAGCTGCGAGAGCGCGCCTTGCTCGTTGCTCTGCCACATGGAGAGTTCGCCCGAGGCGCCGTCGTAGAGCGTGACGCGGTTGGTGGGTGCGCCGGGTCCGGGGTCCTGCTCGGCGCGGATGATTCCCTTGCCGGCGATGAGCGCGCCGGTGCCGTCGAGCGAGCCGATATCGGGTCGTCGTTCGAGGCGTGCGAGCGTTTCGTTGAGTTCGCCGCGCCACGCGACGGCGTCGACGATGCGCCCGTGATCGCGGACGACGAGATCGGGCTCGCGCGTGATGACTTCATCGAGGATGCGGATGGCGTCGCGGACGCGCCGGCTCGCTTCGAGGCGGTAGACGAGGCGCCCGACGGCCTCGCCGGTGAGTTCGTCGCCGGCGGGGAGGATGAGGCGCGAGACGCGGAGGGCCTCTTCGAGCGCGAAGATCGCCATGTGCGTCTGCCCGGCGGTGGTGTAGCGGTCGCCCGCTTCGACCCATGCGCGGGCCGCGGCGCGGGAGACGGGGTAGCGGCGTGCGAGTTCCTCGAATGGTTCGGGGGAGAGACTCCAGTTGAGGCGTGCGAGTTCGCGTTCGCCCTCGGCGTCGAAGACGGCGTAGATGTCCGGGCCGTGCTCGAAGACGAGTCGTCGGATTCGGCGTGTGGCCTCGGTCGCGGCGGGCAGGCCCGTCTGGCCCCGCTTGTACTCGGCGGCGGCGAGCGCCTCGGACTCGAGGATGCGCTGGTAGGTTTCGACGGCGCGCATGGGTTGGTCGAGCAGTTCGTGCGTCTGCCCGGCGGACATGAGGAATGCGACGCGCTCCTGGCTGGTGGCGGCGGTGCGGTCGAGGCGTGCGAGGAGCGCGCGGCGCATCTCGATATCAATGGGAGTCGGCGATTCGGGCCCGGCTTCGATCATCTCGAGGAGCGCTGCGAAGAGGCGCTGTCGCGCCAGTTCGTTCGGGGGCGACTCGGGCGCGCCGGCGATGGCCTTGAGCGAGCGGTCGACGGCGGAGACGATTTCGTCGGTCTGGCCCGCGCGGTAGGAGAGTTCGGCGTAGGTGACGGCGGCGGTGGCGTTGCTCGGGTTCTGCTCCATGCGCTGGCGCAGCAGCGACGACGCCTGCTCCCATACGAGGTAGGAATGCACCTGCTCGTTGTCGGCGACGACGAGGGATGAGGGCATCGCCACGATCTGGCCCATGTGCTCGAGTTCGATGAGCGACGCGGTGGTGAGCGGGTCTTCGTCGTTGAGGTCGGCGACGATCACGCCGACATCGGTGGGGACGAGCACGCGGTGGTCGGCGACGACGACGCGGCCGTAGATGCCGCGGCTCGTGACGCGCGCTACGTCCTTGGGCTTGACGGGCTCGACGAGGCGGTCGATGGGCTTGGCCTTGACCTCGTTGGCGGACACGCAGACGAGCCATTCGCCCGCGAGCAGGAGGTAGTCGGGCGAGCCGAGGGGCCGCGCGTCGATGGTTTCGAGTTGTTCGCCGGTCCAGGCATCGAGCACGCGGATGGTGCGCTCGGTGGATGAGGCGATAAAGAGTTTGCCGTCGTGGACGAGGGGCGAGGTGTCGCGCCAGGGTGAGGTCCACCCGCGGGTGCGCATGAGGGTTTTGTCGAGGCGTCGGACCCAGCGGACGCGCCCGGTGGCGGCTTCGACGGCGCCGACGACGCCCACGGGATCGACGACATAGACGATGCCTCCGGCGAGCGCCGGGATGGTGCTCTCGCGCGCGAAATAGGGTGCGCTCTCGGTGCCGACGCTCCCGATGTTGCGCGTCCAGAGGACTTCGCCGCGGTCGGGCGAGAGGGCGAAGAGGTAGGCGCCGGCGACGCGCTTCTGCTGATTGATGCGCATACCGGTGCAGATGAGCGTGTCCTGATCGATGAGGACGGGGCCCCGGACCATGGTCTCGGAGAGCGTCTCGTCGGGTTGCTCGGAGAGGAATCGCTTCCAGCGGAGCCGGCCGGTCTCGGCGTCGTAGGAGGCGATGACGCGCTCGGCGGAGGTCATGGAGTTGGTGTCGGGCAGGTCGCCTCCGATGACGAAGACGGAGCCGTTGAAGACGGCGGGCATGAAGATATCGATGGGGCGCAGGGAGTAGGCGAAGGCGCCCATGGGACCGCCCGGGACGGACGACTTGCGCGGGAGTGTGGTGCGCCACCGGACGGTGAGCGTGAAGCGGTCGAGCGCCATGATGGAGTCGCCGTCGCAGACAAAGACGGTGTCGCCGGTGACGGCGGGCATGACTCGGAGGTCGGCGTACGAGACGACCTGCACGCCTTTGCGGTCGATCGTGTTCTGTCCGACCTGCACCGTCGCCAGCGCGCGGGGGAGGAGTTCGGCGAGGTTGGTGGCGTCGGCGGGGGCGAGGGGTGTGATGGTCGGGAGGATGTCGGGCACCTCGGCGGTCGGCGCCTGGGCGAAGGGCTCCATGCCCAGCGCATCGCGCCACGCGGCGCGGAGGAGCGACGCCTCGCGGGATGTCACGCGCGACTCGGGCTGGTTGTCCGCGCCGGCGTAGGCGCAGACGAGATCGAGCAGGTCGAGCGCGGCATCGGCGCTGGCGGCGCGCATCGGGTGCGCGTCGAGTTCGCGGAGTTCGATGAGTGCCTGGCCGAACTGTGCGCGCTCGATGCGCGACTGCGCGGAGCGGAGCGCGCCCTCGAACCCGGCGGCGGTCATGAGTCTGGAGGAGACAAGTTGGTCGATGTCGCCCAGTTCGAGCATGCGCTGGGCGCGGGGGCCCTCGAGTTCCTCGTAGCGGGACATCAGGGCGGGATCGGACGCGATGACGCGGTTGATGCGCCGGCGCACGCTCTCGAAGAGGTCGGGGTCGCCCGTGACCGCGAGCACGCGCTCGCCCTGCTCATCGAGCAGGCGCTGGAAGACATCGATCGCCTCGCGGACATTGCCCACGGCGGCGAGCTGGCGGGCGCGGTCGATGGCCTCGCTGGCGGTGGGGGAGTCGTCCACATAGACGGGCACCTCGAACTGTCCGCGGGCGGTGGGGGCGATCGACACGGCGATCAGAGCGCCGATAAGCGCGAGCAGGAGCGTCGCGGCGGGGGCGGGTTTCGTCGTCGGGCGAGTCACGCGGGGCATCTCCGATCGTAGGTGGGGAAGGAGCGTGGTCCCATCATCCCAAACCGAACAAACCGGCGCGGGTTGCTCGGGATGGGGTGATCCGGGGCGTCGTGCGGCCCGATGATTCTGGAGATCTGACTCCCCCGCCCCCTCTTCTCCCGAACTGCGGCCCTGTGTGTCCACGGGAGTATCTGAGCGGGTCGCGGGCGGAAAGCACCGGATGGAACGACGCATGGAAGCATCTTCCCCGACCCGTCCCGCCCCGATCGCTGCCCTTCCGGGGGTGATCTCGGGTCGTCCGCGTATGGTTGTGCTGCTCATCGTGGCGATCATCCTGATGGGGCTGGCGGACCTGGCGCTGACGTTGACGTATATGCGCGGGATGGGGATGATCGAGGCGAACCCGATCGCGCGGTACATGCTTTCTATCGGTCATGAGCGCCAGTTGATTCTGTACAAACTGGCGTCACTCGGGATGTGCTGCGGGACGCTGTACCTCATTCGCCGTCATCGCAAGGCAGAGGTGTGCGCGTGGTTGTGCTGCGGCATCATGCTGGTGCTGTCGATCCACTGGACGCGGTACAACGTCGCGATGGAGTCGATGCGGCGCGAGATGGCGGAGGTGGCGATGCAGGGCGGCGGCGAGCCCTGGGTGACGCTCGCGGAACAGCACTGAGCGTTTTCGCGTTCTCGGCTGCGCCTCGACGCGAGTTGCGTGGGAACCGATCAAAACTTCATCCCCCCGACACCACAACGCCACCAACCGCGGGTTCGGTGTTGGTGGTCGCGGAGCGACCGGAGGGGGTCAAAGTCTGCCTCGCGATGAGTCACCCCCTCCGTCATTCGCTGCGCTCATGACACCTCCCCCGGTGGGGACCGGGGGAGGATGCACAAAGCCGCTTGTTGCCGCTCGCGGCTCTAGTTTGCTCCCATCGATTGCCGGGATGCCAGCGTGACGACGAGTTGCATCGCGTGTTTCATTGAGCCGTGATCTGCGAGGTTCTTGCCTGCGATATCGAACGCGGTGCCGTGGTCGGGGCTGGTGCGGGGGATGCGGAGCCCGGTGGTCATGTTGACGGCGGAGTCGAAGGCGAGCGTTTTGACGGGGATGAGCCCCTGATCGTGGTACATCGCGACGACGATGTCGAACTTCCTGAAGTTGATCGCGTCGCGGAAGACCGTGTCGGCAGGGAAGGGCCCTTGCGCGTCGATGCCTTCTGACTTGGCGCGGTGGATGGCGGGGATGATGGTGCGGGTCTCGTCGTCGCCGAGGAGGTTGTTCTCGCCGGCGTGGGGATTGAGGCCGCAGACTGCGACTCGGGGGCTCTGCACGCCGAGTTCGACGCATGCACGGAGTGCGGCGCGGATGGTGCCCGCGACGCGCTCGATGGTGAGCGCCTGGGGCACGCGGGCGAGGGGGATGTGGGCGGTGACGAGGATGACGCGGAGCATGGGCGCGACGAACGCCATGTTGCAGTCGGACGGCGCACCGGCTGCGAGGCGTTCGGCGAGGAGTTCCGTGTGACCGGGGTATTTGCTGTGGCCGGCTTGCGCCCACGCTTCCTTGTTGATGGGCGCGGTGACGAGGGCGGCGGCGCGCCCGGCGGCACCGGCGCTTATGGCTTGCTCGACAAATGCGAAGGATGCCCCGCCCGGCTCCGACTCCGGCGGCACGGCCTCGACGATCTGGAGGTCCGGCGGCGTGGTGCGGCCGAGGAGGGCGAAGGCGTCCCGAATCGTCGAGGACCACCCGTAGATGACCCATCGGGCCGATCGGCGCAGCTCGTCGTCCGAGAGCGCCTTGGCGATGACCTCCGGGCCGATGCCGCGGGGGTCGCCCATCGAGACGGCGATCGAGGGGGGTGTGGGGTGTGGGGCGGGGGGGGTCACGGGTGGATGGTACGCGGCGCGCCGGGGGGCAGGGGGGGCGGGGGTGTGTGAAAGACCGGGCCTTGTTCCCCGATGAAGGTCATAATGCTCCCCTCCGTCGGGAGGGTGTACCCAGTTTCCGTCCGCGGAGCCGACACAATGATGGAAGGCCATGCACTGGACGCCTCGATCGGCGCCGCCAGCGAACCCGCCATGAGCACGCCCGGGCCACAACCAGAACGCACGGTCGATGCGCAGGCGGGGGAGGAAGAGCGCGGCATTGCGCGTTTCGTGCATCTGGCGGGGCTGGCCAACCTTCTCTCGTCGGGTATTCCGTTTCTCGGCGTGTTGGCGACGGTGATTATGTGGCGGGTGAATCGGACGCGGTCGCCCTTCCTGGATGACCACGGGCGGGACGCGACGAACTTCCAGATCACGCTGCTGATCTACACGGCGGTCGGTTCGATCTTCATCGGCCTGCTGGGGCTGCTCCCGCTGATCGAGCGGGAGGAGGTGTTCAAACTGGGCGCGGCGTTCCTGATCGTGCTGCAGTTGGTGGGCAATATTCGGGGCGCCAAGGCGGGGTACCGGGGCGAGTATTACCGCTACCCGATGACCTTCCGGCTGATTCCCGAGGATCGGGCGGCCTGATCGGGCGGGCATGCCTCGGCCCGTGGGGTGGGCCACGGCGCCCGGCGGCTCATTGCCATTTGAAACGCCCGCTCTGAGTTCCCCAACCAAGCAGTTAGCCCCGGTCGGGGCGTTACCTGACACCGAAGCCGAAAGCCCGCACAATGCACGCAGCCCATTCATACGCCATGCCGCAGTCCACGACCCATCCCGACCGCTTCGTTGATGACCGTGCGACGGCGGACGAGCGGACTTATTGCACCTTCACGCACCTGGTGGGGTTGTTGAGTCTGACCTCATCCGGCATCCCGCTGATCGGGTTGATCGCGACGCTGATCATGTGGCAGGTGAAGAAGTCGCAGTCGCCGTTTCTGGATGACCACGGCAGAGAGGCGATGAACTTCCAGATCTCGCTGGTGCTGTGGGTGTTCGTGGGGTTGCTTGGCGCGTTGATTTTCGCGATCTCGACGCTGTTCCTCGGCGTGATGCTGCTGCCGTTCCTTGGGGGCGCGGGACTGCTGTTCCTGAATGTGCTTCAGGTTGTGGGGAGCATCCGAGGCGCGATGGCGGCCAACCGCGGCGAGTATTACCGCTACCCGATGACGATCCGGGTTCTGCCCGACAAGACGGTCGTGTGAACCTGATGGTTACGCGGCGAGATCGGCGGGGCAGCAATCGCTGAGCGTGGGCAGATCGGCCTCGTCGAACGATGTGCCGGTGACGAGCGATCTGAACCTCTCGAATGCGCGGACGATTCGGCAGTAGGACATCTTGTTGTATTCCGTCACGCCGTCGGCGGGTTCGAGGATGCGCCGGAGTTCGTTGCGCGAGACGGGG
>CALFMQ010000340.1 GCA_937879825.1 uncultured Phycisphaerales bacterium | reverse complement strand
GGGGTGGTCGCAAGCACGCTTGGATTGACGAAGTATGACGCGCGGTTATCCTCCGCCCTTTCATGGACGCGATGCTCTTCAAAGGCGATGCCCCACAGGCGCAGCGGCAGCCGAAGACCGATCGGCTGATCCTCGCGCGGTACTTGGCAGAGGCTGTCAAGCGACCTGAAGTTGTAGACGGGGCCGAGGCGGCTCATCACATCCTGATCAAATGGGCTGACCTAGAGACCTCCGGCCAACTCGCGCAGATGCACGAGAACCAGTTGCAGGGCGAGTTCCTCGGGGATGTCTTCGGGACGGCCCTCGCCTATTCGCGTTTCTCGGATGGCGCGGGTCGATGGACCCTCGAACAGCACCACAGCATCGGGGGGCAGGAGCCAGATGCAATTCTGGGCGAGTTCAAGCCGAGCAAACCGCGTGAGCCACGCGCCATCGTCGAACTCAAGGGCCCGGGCGTCCACCTCGACTTTCATCGCAGCAACGGGCGGACGGCCGTCCAGCAATGCTGGGATTACTTCTCACATACCGAGCCGAGTTGCCGGTGGGGAATCGTTTCAAACTTCGTCTCGTTCCGCCTCTACGAACGCAACTCGACGGTCAAACGGTACGAGCACTTTTCGCTCCAGTCGCTTCGCGACATCCATACTTTCCGGCGGTTCTACTGCTTGTTCCATGCGAAGGGGCTGGTGGAGAAGACTGCCGGGCATCCACCGCGGGCCGATGCACTGATCGACAAGTCCGCGAAGCGCCAGCGCGAAGTTGGGGATGAACTGTACAGCGATTACTCGCTGCACCGCACGCGCCTGATCGACCACCTGCACCGCGAGCAGGATTACAGCGTTTCGGACGCGATCGAGATTGTTCAGCGCCTGCTGGACCGGGTGATTTTCATCGCGTTCTGCGAGGACCGGGGGCTGCTGCGCGAGCAGACGATCAAGCGCGCCCATACGGAGTTGCCGGCGTTCTCGGCGGTCACCAACCCGCGTTGGCAGAACTTCAAGAACCTCTTCCGGTTTCTCGACAAGGGTAATGAGACGCAGGGCGTGCCGAAGTACAACGGCGGGCTGTTCGCCGAGTCGCCCGCGGATGAAGTCGAGATCGACGATGAGTGGACACACTTCTTCAACCGGATCGGCGACTATGACTTTGCTGACGAAGTCAATCTCGATGTGCTGGGTCATCTGTTCGAGCGTTCGATCACCGAACTCGAGCGCCAGCGGGCGTCGGCGCTTTTCGAGGGCACGCACGACAAGGTCGAGCAGTACGCGACGATGCCGCAGTCGGCTAAGCGGAAGCGTCTGGGTATCTATTACACGCCGCAGGAACTGACGAGCCGCATTGTTCTGTACACCGTGGACGAGCTGATCGCCGACCGCCTGACCGATCTGGCGATGGAGCACAACTCCACGCTTTCGCGCGAAGAGGCGTCGCGGACGCCGCCCAACACCGTCGAGTATTGGCGGGCCGCAATCGAGACGATGCGCACCATCAAGGTTGTCGACCCGGCGTGCGGCTCGGGCGCGTTCCTTTTTCAGGCGTATGAGGTGCTCGAACACCGGTACGCCGAGGCGGTCGGGCACCTCATTGAACTGGGCGACCCGAAGGGCGAGGCGCACGCGGCGCGGATCGCGGAGTACATCCTCAACGACAATCTCTACGGCGTGGACCTCTCCGCCGAGGCCGTGGAGATCACGCAACTGGCGCTGTGGATTCGGTCTGCCGTGCCGGGGCGGACGCTCGCCACGCTCTCTCGAAACATCGTTCACGGCAACTCGCTTGTGCACGACCCGGATGTGCACCCGGACGGGTTCGACTGGAACGAACGCTTCCCCGAGGTGTTCGATCGCGCTGAGAGCGGGTTCGACTGCGTGATCGGCAATCCGCCCTGGGAGCGGATCAAGGTTCAGGAGCGTGAGTTCTTCTCGCTGCCCGCGCCGGAGATCGCGACATCGAGCAATGCTGCCAAGCGGCGCGAACTTGTAGCGAAACTGGAGTCCGATGATCCGTCGCTCTACGCGCGCTACCAAGAAGCGCTAGCGGCTGCGGACGCGCTGCTGACCTACTGCCGCAAGGGCAAGCGCGACGGCGAGAAGGTCTACCCGCTCACGGGTAAGGGAGACATCAACACCTACGCGGTATTCGCTGAGCTGGCTTCGCGGCTTGTCGCGCCCTGCGGGAGGGTGGGTTTGCTCGTGCCGTCGGGCATTGCAATGCATGCGACAACAAAGGAATACTTCGAAAGTCTCTCGGACTCCAACCGTCTCATCCGCCTGCTTGAGTTCGATAATCGCCGCGGAAACTATTTCCGGGAGGTACATCGCGACACACAGTTCGTCATTCTGAGCTTCGGAGGTTCCAAGACCGCTTGTGGGGCACCGGATTTTGTGTTCGGAATGCTAGAAATCTCCGAGATTACGGACCTGCAACGCCACATTACCTTGAGTGGATCGGATATTCGGCTGCTTAATCCAAACACGCGCACTTGCCCCATCTTCCGCACGCGGCGCGACGCCGAGATCACCAAGGCCATCTACCGGCGCGTGCCGGTGCTAATCAATCATGCGCGGAAGAAGACGGGCAATGCATGGGGCATCAATTTTAAGACAATGTTCCACCAGACCAATGACGCGGAGTTATTCCGTGAGGCGGCTGACTTAAA
>CALFMQ010000339.1 GCA_937879825.1 uncultured Phycisphaerales bacterium | reverse complement strand
TCAGTTGCATCCCCAGTTCGACAGCACCACATTCAGGTCGTCGACATCGATAAACCCGTCATCGTTGGCCAGGTCGAGTGGCGAGCCCATCCCGACACTGGTGCCCCAGGCGCTGAGGATCGCGTTGAGGTCGTCGACATCCACGACGCCGTCCGGCGTGCCGCCCGGTCCGGTGACATCGCCGGGGCAGCTCGGGGGCGGAGGAACGATCGCGCGGGCGTAGGCGAACCCGCCGCCGTTTCCGGCGCCGATCGTCCATTGCGTGAACCGGATGTCCACGTAAGCGTCCTCGGCGACGAGATACATGACGCCGTCTACGCCGACGGTGCTGGGCGGGCTGTTGCCGTGAGCGAGCTGCCACGGCTCAAACTGCAGGGGCGTGATGATGCCGTCGATGACATTCTGCACTGTGCCGCCGAAGTACCAGAGCGTGCCGTCGGGCGATGTGCCCTGGTAACCCGGTTCGGTGATCGCGTTGTAGATGCCCTGACTGCCGCCGCGCATGATCGCGACACCCGGCGTGATCGAGTCCCAGTTGGCGGGGTTGTTGGGGTCAGCGAAGTTGGGCTTCACGAACAGGATGGTCCCGCCGGAGGCCTGATAGAAATCGGTCCCCAGTACATCGGAACCGAACGCAGCGACCGCGACCAAGCCAACAACACATCGCTTCAGCATTTTTGAGTCTCTCCCTCGCTGGGGTGTCCGCCCGATCGAAGGGTATCTGATCGCCGGCCAAAGGGAAGCGCAGACCCCGGAATCGGGCCAATTGCAGTTTCGGGCCCCCTCTCCCGCCGCGGCAACTCAAAAGTGCCCCCCGAAGGACTCGAACCTTCGACCCGCTGATTAAGAGTCAGGGGTCGTCCCGCGCAAATCTCGATATAGATAGATCTTACGACGATGGATCATCGAGCGCACGCGCCAGCGGCAGCGCGCTACCGCCCGCCCAACAGAAGGACCCCCAGCTGGCGGCCGTGGTCGCCGCGTGGGCCGACCTTCCCGAAGCGGTGCGGGCAGGAATCATGGCCATCGTACGGGCATCGCATACCCGTCCCCACCCAAACAACGCCGCGTCGAACCGATAACCGATCTGTCGCTTCAGCTCCACAAAGAGGCTGTATCAATGGGCAATGGGAGCAACCTCGAAGGGGCAGGAATAACGCCGCCTCCGCCATCGTTGAATCAAGGCCTCGGCTTGTCGATAGAATACGGGTGTCCTCATGGTCAGACTCCTGCTCATCCTTGCATTGACTCTGTCCGGGCTCGCGTGGCCCGGGACGATGACACCCCCCTCGTCGCCGGGCGCTGACTCGTGCGCCGAGTCCGAGTGCCACCATCAGGCGACCCGCGTCACATGCTGCGGCGAGGTCGTCGAGGAAGTCTCATGCCCCATGAGCGGCGGCGGCCCATGCCGATGCGGGGTCTCCGGAGCGCCGACAACCGACCCCACTCCGAAAGCCCCCGGGCCGAGAACCGAACGCGACCAGACCCTGGCGGTGGGCGATAAGCCCGCGTCCGCCGACTTTTCTCAAGCCGACGCCAACCCCGCGATCTTAGGTGCTTGCGCACCGAAATGGCGCACCGGGCTGACCCACAACGAGTTCAGGTCGCTTCTGGGCAACTGGCGAATATAGCGTCCAGGTTCCGCAGAGACGGTGCGCGCCGAGCGCATCCGCCTCCGTCGTATTGACTCGGACCACAAACGCATCAAAACCGAGGAGCCATCTATGGCCGTCCGCCCCGCCCTGTGCGTGGCGGGGACCGCATCGATCGGGCTTGTCGTCGGCTGCTCGTCACCGTTCGATTCCGCCCGCGATCTTCCCCGTGCCCATGCGCGCACAATCCCGACCCACGCCGATCCGCACCCTTCTTCGGCGTTCCGTGATCCGCAGCCATCCACGCTCGCGCTCGCGTTATCGCCCGACTCGACGCCGGACGAATATGTGCGCTTCGCGCAGTATCACAACCCCGCGGTCGAGGCGGCGTATCAGAAGTGGATGGCGGCGACCGAACGCTTGCCCCAGGTCGCGGCGCTCCCCGATCCCCGACTGAACTTCGGCTTCTTCCTCAACGAGGTCGAGACGCGTGTCGGGCCGCAGCAGGCCCGCGTCGGGGTCAGCCAGACGCTCCCGTGGATGGGCAAACTGCGCGATCGCGAATACGCCGCGGCGCGGGCGGCGCTGGCGAGTTGGCGCGAGTTCGAGGGCGAGCGTCTGCGTATCGCCGAGCGTGTCGTGTCGTCTCTGCACGAGTTGGCCTACCTCGACGCCGCGATCCGCGTCGCCCGCGAGAACCTCGATCTGGTCGCGTCGTTCGAACAGGTTGTGCGCGCCCGCTACCGGGTCGGTGAGGGGTCGCACCCGGAACTGGTCCGGGTGCAGGTCGAACTCGGGACACTCCAGGATCGGTTGGCGCGCCTCGAGTCCTTGCGCCCGGCCTTTGTCGCGGACCTCAACGCGGCGCTGAATCGATCGCCAGACGCGGAAATCGCTCCGGTCGCGGCGCTCCCCGAATGGGTCGTCAGCGTGGACTCCCTCGCGCTCTGCGGGTTGGCGCTGCGATCCAACCCGACGCTTCTGGCCTTCGAAGAGCGCGCCGAGGAGCAGCGGATCCTGGGAGAGGCGGCCCGTAAGGATGGGCTCCCCGACCTGACGGTGGGGCTGGAGTACATCGTCACCGATGACGCGATGGACAGTTCGATTCCCGAGAGCGGCGACGACCCGGTCCTTCTGACATTCAGCGTGAATGTCCCGGTGTGGCGTGAGAAGTACGACGCCGGGGTGCGCGAGACGATCGCGCGCCGTCTCGCCATCTCTCATCAACGCGGCGACCAGGCGAACCGGATCCAGGCGGAAATCCGGCGCGCGTGGTTCGAGCACACCGACGCCGACCGTCGGGTCTCCCTGTACGAGCACACGCTGATCCCCAAAGCCGAGGAGTCGCTCCGCGCATCGCTCGCGGGGTTCCGCGCGGGCGAGGCGAGTTTCCTCGATCTCCTGGACACCGAGCGCACGCTCCTGGAGTTCGCCGTCGCGAGCGAGCGCGCCCGGGCCGACCGGGGCAAGGCGCTGGCGCGCCTCAACATGCTCGTCGGTGCGCCCGTCCCGACACGTCCCGCGGGCCAGGCCTCAGCAAGATCAAGCAATAGCCGCCAGGAGGACGACTCATGAGCCGGTTTACTCGAAGCATCCGGAGCGTGTCGGCGTGGGTGTGGAAGCACACCAGCGCCGCCGTCGCGCTCGTGCTCATCATCGGCGCGCTCGTCATCGGGTACCGGATCGGACGCCCGTCGCAAGAGCCGATCACCGAGCAACCGCACGATCATGCCGAGGCGTCGGACGGCCCGGTGCAGATGTATACCTGCTCGATGCACCCGTCCGTGCGCCTGCCGGACCCGGACGCCAAGTGCCCCATCTGTTTCATGGACCTTATCCCCGTCACGGATGACGCCGGTGAAGGCAACGAACTGCGAGTCACGATGAGCGAGTCCGCCGCGGCGATGAGCCGCATCGAGACCGCGCCCGTCGCGCGGTTCTTCCCCATCGCCGAGGCGCGCCTCTACGGCCAGGTCACCTACGACGAGACTTCAGTTGCCCGCCTCACCGCGTACTTCCCGGGACGCATCGATCGCCTCTTTGTCAACTACCTCGGCATCCCCGTCGCCAAGGGCGACCACATCGCCGAGGTCTACAGCCCGGAACTGCTCGCCGCCTTCGAGGAACTCCGTCAAGCCGCCCGGTCGAGCGATGGCTCAGCCAACATGAGCGACATCGTGCGGGACGCGACGCGCGACACGCTCGCCGCGGCCCGCGACAAACTCCGACTCTACGGCCTCACGCAAGCGCAGATCGACGCCGCTCAGCGCGGCGAGGATCAGACCGACCGCCTCACCGTCTACGCCCCGATCGGCGGCATCGTCACGCATCTCGCCGTGCGCGAAGGCGATTATGTGAATGAAGGCACGCCCATCGCGACCGTCGCCAACCTGTCCCGCCTCTGGCTCGATCTGCAGGCCAACGAGTCGCAGCTGCCGCTGTTGCGCTGGGGCCAGCGCGTGTCGTTCACCGTCGAGGCACATCCGGGCGAAGTGTTCGAGGGTCGCATCTCGTTCATCGAGCCGATGGTCAATGACCGGACGCGCACCGCGGCCGTGCGCGTCGCGGTCGACAATGCTGGCTTGCGGCTGAAGCCGGGGATGTTCGCCTCCGCAGTCGTGCGCCCCCGCATGGCCGAGGGCGGCGCGGTGGTGAGCGATGAACTGGCCGGGCGGTGGGTGTGCCCGATGCACCCCACCATCGTGAAAGACCAAGCCGGCGCATGCGACATCTGCGAGATGGACCTCGTTTCCGCGGAGTCGCTCGGTGTCGTCGGTGATCCGGCCGAGGCGAGAGAGCCGCTGGTCATCCCGCGCTCCGCCGTGTTGTTCACGGGCAAGCGCTCGGTGGTGTATGTCTCGGTGCCGGACGCCTCGGAGCCGACCTACGAAGGGCGCCAAGTGATGCTCGGGCCGCGAGCGGGCGAGTTCTATCTCGTCCGTGAAGGGCTCCGCGAGGGCGAGCGTGTCGTGGTTAACGGCGCGTTCCGAGTCGACAGCGCGATGCAGATCGCCGCCAAACCCAGCATGATGTCGCCCGGAGGCGGTGGGGGGGGCGCGCCGGCGCACGCCGGGCATGGCGCGGTGACCGGCGATCGACCGTCCGAACAAGGGCCAGCCGAGGTGCCCGACTCGTTCGTGTTCGCGCTCAAACCGGTGTACTCGGCGTACTTCGATGCGCAGGAGGCGCTCGCCGCCGATGATCTGGGCGGGTTCATGCAGGCCGCGGGAGACCTCAAATCCGCTCTAGGGTTTGTCGCGGAGGCGGGCCTCGTCGGCGAATCGCTCGCGACATGGCGTCGCGCCGCGGCAGGCCTGCGTATCAGCGGTGCAATCACGGACATCGAGGCCGCTCGCGCCCTTTTCGAGGATATGAGCGGAGCGGTGATCTCGCTTCAGGAGCGGTTCGGGCACCGCGGGAGCGAGACCTGGCATGTCGCGTTCTGCCCGATGGCGTTCGACAACGCGGGGGCGCAGTGGCTCCAACGCAGCGCGCAGATCAACAACCCGTACTTCGGCCAGAGCATGCTCCGGTGCGGGGAGATCCGGCGCGAGTTCGCACCACTCGATGGGCAACCGGTGAACGGGCGCGAGGGGCACGACCATGACTGAGGCCCCGAACCGGTCAACACGCGGCGGCCCGCTCAGCGCGCTGATCCGCTTCTGCCTGGAACAGAAACTGGTGGTGGCGATCGGTCTGGTCATGACCGTGCTCTGGGGTGTGCTGGTGGCCCCGTTCGACTGGAACATCGGGGGGCTGCCGCGCGGCCCG
>CALFMQ010000338.1 GCA_937879825.1 uncultured Phycisphaerales bacterium | reverse complement strand
TCGTTCGCCAACGGCGGCCTGGGCGGGTACCCGTCCGACATCGTCGGCACGCGGACCGGCGCGGTTCAGCAGTACTACATCGATCCCGCCTCCGGCGTCCCCGCAGGGCTCGAGAACTTCACATTCCTCGCCGGCTCCAACGTCAACACGGTCACCCTCGAAAACACCGGGGAACTCATGCAAGCCGCCATCGACGCCCGGATCGACGAGTTCAGCGTGGGCGGGGCATTCGATGTACATGGTTCCCTCGACGAGTCAAATACGCTCGCGGATCGCTTCATCAACGACGACGGCGACGCCACCTTCTTCGCGATCGAACCCGCAACCCGCGGCATCGAACCCCGAGAATCCCTCGGACGCGAACGCCTCCGCCGCATGCAAACAACAACAGCATCCAGCCCCCCGCCTCCCACCGAAGCCGACGCCCCGCAACTCGATCTCAATGTTCTCCTTAAGAGCGGAGACAAAAAAGAAGAGTTGTCCTTCGGCGAGAGCGTGAACGCAGGCGAGAGCGATCTGACCGTCGAGTCGTGGAACGCCAGTCTCGCCGACGAGTCCGAGTCTCACGACGCCACACCAACACCCCAACCCGAACCCTCCGAAATCGACAAACAACGCGCCCAACTCCTCCGCACCGCGGCCATCTACGCCCACCTCTCCCGCGTCCTCCACCCAACCCTCCAACAGGCCCTCGCCATCGCCATGAGCGCGCCCGACAGGAACGACGCCGCGCCCATCTCCGTCACCGTCCTCCTCACCGACACCAACGAGGCCACCACCAAGGCCCTCTACGACGCGGGACTCAAGGTCAAAGCCACCAACCACAACCTCCTGATCGCCGTGGGAGACATCAACCCCGCCCGTCTTGCCAACCTCGCCCTCACCAAGGGCGTCCGCCGAGTCGAACCCACCGAGGCCGACAGCACGCCCCCGGCCGCAAACTAGGAGGTCGAAAGGCCGAAAACTCGGATAACCACACGGCAGACCCCCGCCTCATTCCCGGGGGTCTTGCCCGTTTCTGGGCTGAAACCCGCCCCACCCTCGCCGGTTCAATTACCCGAGGACCCGCCGCCCAACCGGGGCGCGGGACCTCGGAGTCTCCATCACGCCCTTCCGGTTAGCATGATGCCTCGGCCCGGCCGCGACGCGCGGGTCCGGGGTGTCACGCAAGACAAAGGAACGCAAACCATGACCATCCGACTCGTCGCCCTCATGGCGGCCTGCCTGACCGCTCTGATCACTCTCGCGACCCCCGCCGCCCTCGCCCAGGACGAGAGCGCCAAAGCCGAGGAGACCCCCCGGTTCATGTACGCCAAGATCAACACCAACATGGGCGACATCGTCATCCAGCTCGACTCGATGCGCGCCCCCATCACCGTCGAGAACTTCGTCGCCTACGTCAAAGACGGCTTCTACGACGGCACCATCATCCACCGCGTCGTCCCCAACTTCGTCATCCAGGGCGGCGGCTTCGAGCCCGGCCTCAACCAAAAAGCCACCCGTCGCCCCATCAAGAACGAGTGGACGAACGGCCTCAAGAACGACCGCGGAACCCTCTCCATGGCCCGCACCGGCGACCCCAACAGCGCCACCTCGCAGTTCTTCATCAACCTCGTCGACAACGCCAACCTCGACCGCGCCATCTCGGGCGGCGCCGGCTACGCCGTCTTCGCACAGGTCGTCGAGGGCATGGACGTCGTCGATGAAATGGCCAAAGTCTCGACCGGCAACGCCCCCAACGGCATGCAGAACGTCCCCAACAACGACATCATCATGACCAAGGTCCAGATGATCGAGGAGTCCGCCGTCGATGCCTCCGCGCTCGCCGACGCCATGAAGCGCTCCAAGGCCTACGACGAAAAGATCGACGCCCAGCGCAAGCAACTCGAAGAGGCCGCCAAGGCCCAGCAGGCCGGCGCCGAAGCCAAGGTCAAGGAACTCGGCGGCGACCCCGACAACATGACCCGCACCGACTCCGGGCTGCTCTACTTCGATCTCGCCGAGGGCGACGGCCCCACGCCCCCCGGCCCCACCTCCGTCGTCCGGGTCCACTATTCCGGTTGGCTCACCGACGGCACCAAGTTCGACTCCTCCCTCGACCACGACCCGCCCGCGCCCGCCGAGTTCCCGCTCAACCGTGTGATCAAGGGATGGACCGAGGGCGTCGGCTCCATGAAGACCGGCGGCAAGCGCATCCTCGTCATCCCCGCCGACCTCGCGTGGGGCGCCCAGGGCCGACCCGGGATCCCGCCGAACTCCGCCGTCGTCTTCGTGGTCGAACTCCTCGAAGTCGTCCAGTAATCGGCCCCGTCGGCTGAACTCAGCCCAGATTCTCGCAACGCCCTATTTCCCGGAGGAATGGGGCGTTTTTCTATTGGTCTCCGGACTGTCCGGATTTACACTCACTCAATGGCTGGGGTAGCGCGCGGCGTTCGTGCGGGCCCACGAAGGAACACTGTCACCCACGACATCATCAAGGAGATGATCTGTGAGGGATTCCACCACACACACGCGCGCTGTCTCGCGCGCTCGTTTCGGTCTGCTCTCAGCGGGCCTCGCATTGTCGATGCTCGCCGGTCAGGCCAGCGCGCAGGTTCAGTTCAAGTCCGGCACAGCGGTGCTCTCCTCCCGCGCGATGACAACCGCGCAGAAGCACGTCGCGCTCAAAACCGACAAAGCGGGCCAGCACATCATCGTGCAGCTCGACCGCGTCGCCGGGCAGAACCTCCGCGCCCAACTCGCCGCACGCGGCCTCACGCTCGGCGCGTACCTCGGCAACAACGCGTACTTCGCCTCGGTGGATGCCACCGCCGCACAACTCGATCAACTCGCGCAGATGTCCACCATCAAGTTCGCGGGCCCGATCAAGCGCCAGTGGAAGCTCCACCCCGATCTCAACTCGGGCAACATCGTGCCCTGGTCGGTGATCGATCAGAAGCTCGTCAACCGCGAGACCAAGGACGGCGTCGAGCCCGATGTCGAGACCACCGTCGCCGCGTATGTGCAGTTCCATCCCGATGTCGCGCTCGACAACCGCGCGCTTGAAGTGGTCCGCCGCCACGGCGGAGAGGTCCGCTCCTTCGTCCGCTCCATCAACACGCTCGTGATTCACCTGCCCTATTCGCAGATCGCATCACTCGCCGACGAAGACATCGTCCAGTGGGTCGAGCCCCCCATCCCGCAGTTCTCCGAGAACAACGCCGAGAACCGCGCCATCACCACCACCGATATCGTCCAGGCCGCGCCCTACGGCCTCGACGGCACCGGCGTGAATGTCCTCATCTACGACGGCGGCACCATCCGCGCCACGCACCAGGACCTCGCCGGCCGAGTCACCATCGGTGACACCGACGGGCTCTCCGATCACGCCACACACGTCGCCGGCACCGTCGGCGGCACAGGCGCGGCCTCGGGCGGCGCCAACCGCGGCATGGCGCCCAATGTCCAGATCTTCTCATACGGATTCGAAGTCGTCGGCGGCCTCCAACCCGGCTTCCTCTACACCGATCCCGGCGACCTCGAAGCCGACTACACCGACGCCATGGTCAACCACGGCTGCGTGCTCTCCAACAACTCCATCGGCTCCAACGTCGAGCCCAACGGATTCAACTGCGCCTGGCAGGGCGACTACGGCCTCACCGCATCGCTCATCGACGGCATCGTCCGCGGCTCCCTCGGCCCCGACATGCGGATCTGCTGGGCCGCCGGCAACGAGCGTCAGGGCTCCGCTTGCGACGTTGAAGGATTCGGCGACTACTACTCCGTCGCGCCTCCCGGTGCGCAGAAGAATGCGATGGCCGTCGGCGCCCTCAACGCCAACGACGACTCGGTCACGTCATTCACCTCGTGGGGACCGACCGATG
>CALFMQ010000337.1 GCA_937879825.1 uncultured Phycisphaerales bacterium | reverse complement strand
GCAGCCGTCACAAGATTAATTGATGAAAAGGACCAGATTTCTGGATCGATGGTGCCATTCGGAATCATCTCGCCGCTTACCGTCAGGTTACCAATGTTTCCGGTGTTTGAGTAGAGCTGTCCTCCAACCCAATCGCCATCAACTGTTATTGAACCGGTATTGTACGCGTTATTTCTTGATGCTTTTAGAACTCGGACGTCGGCGTACCAATGTCCGCCAACGCTCACTGTTCCGAGGCGATTAACAGCCACGCTATTCAAAGGCCCCGACACAGCACCAAGATTCCCCGAGATATCGAGAATAGAAAGGTGTAATTCGTCATCAGCAGTTCCTTGTCCGACCACAATTCGTTCGACCGCCGCGACCCCGGGAGCCCCGCCTGTCCCTTGAATGAGCAAGGTCATTGTATTCGCACCCTGTGCGGCTGGAAACCTTACTTCGAGTATAGCAATCGCGTCACTGGGTCCACCCGTAACGATTGCATTTGTCGAACCCACAAGGAACGGAGACTGCGTAATAATCACATTATATCGATTAAGACCCACTGAATTGATCTGCACATCCGCATCAGGCGCGTGAACGGAAATCGTCGCCGAAACAATCGGCGCACATGCCATGACGAACATCGCAATTGTCAAGAATGACACGAGATTTCGTGCGCTCATCGCTGCCTCCTGTTGTAATAAGAACCAACCCATGCAACAACAAGGCATAATACTGACGGTGTCGGCACAACCGCAGCCAACCGCACTCCGCCGCCAATTAACTGTACATTCGAGAATCGATGCAAATCGAGCCGATCCGCAAACTCCGATGTTGTGCTGAACATTTCAGCACCACGGACCATAATTCTGTCGTGCGTCGCGCGCTGACGAGTTTCGAGCATCTCGGCCGCTCCGCCCGAAGTGTCCAGTAGCCCCCAAGGACTCATCTGATCTGGGTACGATCCAACTTCAGACGGTTCACCGAAGAGCACGTCGGCGTTTGATTCGCCTCCGGATTCCGGCGGTCCAGGCACGGGGTACCGGTTTCTGCCGTGCGGATACATCCAATACCCCCCCACGCCATCCTTTTCAGGATCCCAGTAGGCGGCCTTCACATACTCATCTTCGGTGGGAATCCAGAACTTCGCTCCAGCCGTGTGCGCCAACTGGTGGTTGGTCGAACCGTCAGCGTTTTTGGTGAACGTCGATGTGTCGTAGGCGCCCGACTCGAAGGCCCAGGCCTCGTTTATCTTGTCGTTGCACAGCCAATTGGCGTACCGGGCTGCGTACTCGAACGAAACCGTAGCTGGGTCATTCAGAGAATAATCTCCATTCAATACTGGAATTCCATCAAATCCGATAGTGAGGCCTGTGCTGCTGAAGCTTGGATTCACGCGGCCCCCGGTATAGAACGGCATGTAGGCGTTCACGAACTCCCGCCACTGCCCCACGGTGAGTTCGGTGCGGGCCATCCGGTACTCGTAATCGACAGCGCCGACCCGCAGCCCCGGTGCCAGCCAGATCGACGGGATGTCCCCCAACGGCCCCGCATCGAGCGTCTCATCGGTGGGCCGATTCCCCGGATCCCCCACCGTTACGAACTCGATCCCGTGGTCCACGGTCACCTGCGGCGGCACGGCCCACACAGGGGCCGCAGCCGAGAAGAGCGCCATCATCGAAACCAAGCGTGCCAACATCGTGGTGTCCTCCGGGGGTACGCGGGAACGCGACCTCTGTTCCCATCATCGTTCCGGACCAGGGGTGTTGACGCAATCTGCACGCGCCGCCCGCTATCGCACCCGCCGGATCACGATCGCTGTCTGGTCATCCG
The DNA here is from genome assembly GCA_937879825.1 of uncultured Phycisphaerales bacterium. Classification (GTDB taxonomy): domain Bacteria; phylum Planctomycetota; class Phycisphaerae; order Phycisphaerales; family UBA1924; genus JACKHC01. Next base: position 2,525 of record CALFMQ010000337.1, on the reverse strand, counting down.
GCGCGGGCACGCCCCCCGCGAACTCCGCCACCGCGTTCTTCACGGCCGCCAGGATCTCCGCAGCCGACCCGCCCCGCGCCATCGCCGCCCGCGCCGCCGCGCGCAGCCGCTCATCCCCGAACAACTCATCCCGCTCGTTCGGCCGCTCGTAGTACCCGTCCGACAGCAGCAGGAACACATCGCCCGGTCCGAACTCCAGCGGCTCCGCCCGGTCCGGACGGAACGGCGCATCGATCCCCAGCGGCATCCCGTTGGAGTTCCACATCTCCTGATCATCCGGCCGCGGCCCCGATGCCCGCAGCACCGTGATCGGCGCCTGCCCCGCGCTCGTCCACCGCATCGTGTGCGTCCGCGGGCACAGCTCCCCCACGAACGCCGTCACGAACCGGCCCATCGGCAGGTCCTTGCACAACTGCTCGTTGATGTGCAGCGCCATCGCGTCCACATCCGCCTCGAGACGCGCCGCCACCCGAAGCATCGCCAGCACCTGCACCACCGACAGCGCCGGCCCCACGCCGTGCCCCGTCGCATCCCCGAGGAATACCAGCACCCCCGGCTCCGTCCGGTCCGGCGCCAGCGCGCACAAGTCCGCCACCTCGTACGCATCGCCCCCCGTCTCGTCCGCGGGCTGGAACGACACCGCGATCTCGTACCCCGCCACCGCCGGAATCTCCGTCTCATCCGACATCGCCGACATCTGGATCTTCCGCGCGATCCGCAGGTCCGCCTCGAGACGCTGCTTCGTGCGCTCGGACTCCAGCAGCGACGCCCGCTTCAGCGCCACCGCTGCCTGCACCGCCAGGTGATCCGCGATCGTCTCATCCCGCTTCGCGAACACCCCGCCGCAGTGCTCCCCCTTGTTCAGCACCTGCGCCACACCCACCAGCTGCCCGTCCGGATCCACCAGCGGCACCGTCAGCAGGCACCGCGTGCGGTACCCCGTCGCCTTGTCCACCGCCTGGTTGAACCTCGCATCGGCGTACGCGTCCGGAATGTTCACGATCACCCGCGTCCGGGCCGCCTCGCCGATGATCCCCAGGTCCGCGGGCAGCCGCAGATCCGCCCCGATCCCGTGCGCCTGCGTCGCGAACAACTCGTGCGTCGCCGCGTCGTACTGGAACACCGAGGCCCGCTCGGCATCCAAGAGGTCCCGAAGCGAATTGATGATCACCGCCAGGACCTGGTGCAGGTCGTTGGTCGAGGCCAGGGTGCGCGCGACCGCGAGGATCGACTCGTACACCCCGGGTTCGAGGCTGTGGTGGGCGCCAGCCATCGGGGGGAAGGATACGCGGAACCAGCCCCAATCGCCCCGGACGGCTCAGGCGATCCCCTCGCTGCGAGTGTCGTCTCTCCGCCTCTTCTCTTCTTCTTCCTGATGCCCCATGCCCGATGCCTGATGCCTGATGCCTGATGCCTCTCCCCCCATTGCCCATTGCCCCTGCACCTCTTCCCCCCTACTCCTCAAACATCGCCTCCACGAACGCCTCCGGCTCGAACGGCTCCAGGTCCTCCACCGTCTCGCCCGTGCCCACCAGCTTCACCGGGATGTGCACCGCATCGCGGATCGCGATCACCACCCCGCCCCGCGCCGTCCCATCCAGTTTCGCCAGGATGATCCCCGTCACCGCGATCACCCGGTTGAACTCCTCCGCCTGACGGATCGCGTTCTGCCCCGTCGTCGCGTCGAGCACCAGCAGCACCTCGTGCGGCCCGCCCGGAATCTTCTTGCCCACGATGTCCCGGATCTTGCCGAGCTGCCGCATCAGCGCTTCCTGCGTGTGCAGCCGGCCCGCCGTATCAATGATCAGCACATCGGCCTTGCGCGCCAGCGCCGCATCGCACGCATCAAACGCCACCGCTGCCGGATCGCCCCCCTGCGCGCCCTTGACGATCGGAATCCCCAGTCGCTCCGCCCAGATCTCCAGCTGCCGCACCGCCCCGGCGCGGAACGTGTCCCCCGCTGCCACCACCACCGACAGCCCCCGCGCCTTGAGCATGTGCGCCAACTTCGCGATCGACGTCGTCTTCCCCGCCCCGTTCACCCCCGCCACCAGAAACACCGTCGTCTCCCCGCGCGCCCCAGCGCCCGGCTCGGGAATCCGCAGCCGCCGATCATGGTCCGGCCACAGCGTCTTGAGGTCCCGCTTCAGGAACTCCAGCACCTGGTCGCCCGTCTCGATCTTCCCCGCCTTGAAGTCCGACCGGATCGTCTCGATCAAGCGCCGCGTCGTCTTCACGCCCACATCCGCGCCGATCAGCCGCGCCTCCAACTGATTGATCAGCGCATCGTCCAGCCGCCGCCCGCGCAAGAGCGACCGAAGACCCGAGACCAGCGTCTCCCGCGTCTTCTCCAGCCCCTTCTTGATGCTCGACACCAGGGACTTGAAGAACGCCATCACTCAGCCTCGCCCTCGGTCTCCCGGTGGACCGAGCTTTCAGCCCGTGTCTCCTCCGCTTCCTTCAACACCCTCTTCAGCATCTTGTCCAGCACCCCGTTCACGAACGCCGGGCTCTTCTCCGTCGAG
>CALFMQ010000336.1 GCA_937879825.1 uncultured Phycisphaerales bacterium | reverse complement strand
AAACTCGCCATCCACCACGCCGCCATCCAAGCAAGGCGTTGATGCAAGAGGTTGCTCAAGGGGAGAGGGAGGGGAGTTGCCGCATTCGGGGCAGGTGGGTGTGGTGATGCCGGCGAGGTCGTAGTTGCAGTTGGCGCAGCGGCCTTTGCGGGTGCGGTGTCTTCTCTTGAATGATGCGAGGCCGAAGAGCGCGAGCCACCATGCGCTGCCCCAGAAGATCGTGTTGATGGTGAGGCCGAGGGGGATGGGGAGGTAGGGAAGGCCGTGAGCGCGTCGAAAGTAGTACGGTGACTTATCCTCCCCAGGGATCTGAATGAAACCGCCGCTTCTTGACACTGCGCCCCATTTCCAGACGCAGAGCATTGGGAACCCTGCGCCGAACTCTCGCCAAGTTGACTCGTGTTTGGAAGGGGACTGACTAACAAGACCTAGTCTTCCCCAGTTGGGGATTTGAGTTGTCCAATCATGGACGGTATTTCCGTAATATGCGTGATGGCGGCGCATGTTCGAAGTCTCTTGGTCCAGCAGATTATCGACAACCATAATGTCCGCTGGACTTGTGGCGCTCTTTCCAATCTGCCGACGAACTCTTCCCCATGAATCGGCTCGGCTAATGACCCAAGTCGCTTCGTCGTGGTAGAGCAGCCAGATCGTCTGATGCGGATTCTTGCTCTGATTTCCCGCACGAATCATCGCTTCCGCTTCGATCGTCCACGCCACTCCGATCGTCGTGACAAAGCCAAGCAGGATGAAGAGTGCGAAGCGCGATACCCATCGGCGGAGGCGTTTTGGTTTGGGTGGGTTCATGTGCGTACTACCCCTCACCCGGCGGCTGCGCCGCCACCCTCTCCCTCAAGGGGAGAGGGTGCTATGGCAGGCCGTTTTCGAGGATTTCGAAGTCGATGACGAGGTTGCAGACTTCGTTGTTGGCGTCGAGCCCCCAGAATGGCGTGTACATGCCGTCGCCGTAGCCAGATCGCCACAGTGCGACCGGGAACGGATGAGCGGTGCCGAGTGATCCGACTCCGCCGATCGAGGTCGGTTTCAGTATTGATTCCAGTTGGTCATTGAACTCGCCGGCCCAGTCGCCGTCTGTGTCGGTGTTGAACTGTCTGACTGGTGCGGCGTCGGCGATGCAGGCCATGGCGTGGTCGACGCCGATCCCGCCGCGCATTTCCTCGTCGCCGTCCAGAATGGCCGGGTCTTCGCCTTCGAATAAGGCGAGTTCGTACCGCGTTGGTGTCTGCATTTGGAACCAGATTCCCGCGAGGACGACGCGGGGATGATGGTCTTTGTCTGTGAGCGTTGCGGCGAAGGTTGGATATTCGCCCGGCGTCACGGACTTTGCGAATACACTTGGGCTATCGAGCAGGTAGTGCGGATCACTCGCGACGAGTCGGCCTGTGGTGATCTTGAACCGGCCTGTGTCGTGAATGCGGAGGCGGCTCCGATCGCCGCCCTTTTTGATA
>CALFMQ010000335.1 GCA_937879825.1 uncultured Phycisphaerales bacterium | reverse complement strand
AATTACATCCAATGCAACCGATCCCGCCGGACTCCACCCCGGGAGGCCGCCGCAAGGACCTCACGAGCACCGCTCCCCGCAGGGGCAGGAGCTAGTCCTTCTTCTGATCCGCGCCCAACTCATCCCGCAACTGGTTCAGCCGCTCCCGGAACGGCTCGTTCACCGCGTCCATCTCCGACGGGTTCTCCACCACGTGCGGCGTGATGAAGATCACCAGCTCCGTCTTCGTCGAGGTCGTCTCGCGCGACTTGAAGATCTCACCCAGAATCGGGATGTCCCCGAGCAGCGGAATCTTCCGCACCAGCTCCGAGTCCTCGTCCCGCAGAATGCCCGAGATCACGATCGTCTGACCGTCCTTCACGATCAGCTGCGTCGTCGTCTCGCGCCGGTCCACGATGAACGCCCCGTTCGGGGCCAACTGCGGCGCGATCGATGACAACTCCACATTCACCCGCAGATCAACATCCCGGTTGATCGTGATTCTGGGCCGCGCCCGCAACTGGATACCCACAGCCCGATAGTCGAACGACTGCGTTAACCCGCCCTGATCCGTCGTCTGCGCATCCACCACGAACGGGATGTCCTGGCCGTCGAAGAACTCCGCCTCCTGGTTGTCGCTCGTGAACACGCGCGGCTCGGACAGAATGTTAACATCCGTCTTCTCCGCCAGCGCCTGCAGAATCACGTTCACGTTCGCGCTCAGGTCCAGCACCGAAGTGTCGAACAAATCGCCGAAGATTCCGTTCTCCTGCCCCGTCGAGTTCAGACCGATCGAGAGCGCGTTGTCCTCATTCGTCGGGTTGATCGTCTCGCTCGACCACCGCAGCCCCAGCGCCGTCGAGTCGTCGCGCGAAACCTCCGCGATCACCGCCTTGATGAACACCTGACGACCCGGCCGGTCCAGATCATCAATCATGTCCACAACGCTCTGCTTGTACTCCGGCGGCGAGAGCACCATCACCGCGTTCTGACGCCACACAGGCACGATACGAATCCGCCCGACAAGGTTCGAAGAACCCCGGTTGTCCTGCGGCTCCCGCGCCCGCTGCCACCAGAAGGTCATCGTGTCGGGCGCCTCCTCCGCCGCCGCATCATCCGTATTCGCGTCCTGCGCAAACGGGCTCGATGTCGCGCTCGTCGCCGACAACCCCGTCTCGCTCCGGCGAATCTGCGCCAGCGTGCTCTCCGTCGCCAGCAACGCGTTCAACTGCTCCGCCAACTCCTCCGCCGACGCGTGCTTCAACTCAACAATCTCGGGCAACCCGATCGACTGCGGCTGGTCCACACCCGCAATAATCTCGTCAATCACAAACAGGTTGTCCGGGCTCTTGCTGATCACCACCAGCCGACCCGCCTCCGGAATCGCCTGGAACGAGAACTGTCCCGCCAAACGCCCCACGCCCTGGCTCGACTGCGCGCCGCCCTGCGTGTTGGTCGGCGTCCCGAACAACCCCTCCAGCAGATCCCGCACCTTGATCGGGTCCGAGTTCTTCAGGTCGTAGATCTTCGGAACCACCGCTTCCTGCGGCAACGGCTGATCCCACACATTCTCGATCTGCCCGCGAATCTGATCGATGATCTTCTGCTCCGCAAGCACCGTCACCGAGTTCTGCTGCGTATTCGAGGTCACGCGCAGGTTCGCCGATGTCGCCGCCCCCGTGTTCGCCTCGCCCTGGTCTCCCCGGCCCCGATTCTGAAAGAACCGCGCCATCTGCTGCTGCTGCTGCGTGTTCTGACGCGAGTCCTCGCTCTCGTACAACTCCTTGATGTTCTCCGCGATCGACTCCGCGTCCGCGTACCGCAACCGGAAAGTTTCAGTAACCAGCGCCGCCGAACCGGGCTGATCGAGCGACGAAATCACCTGCTCCATCCGCTGGAGCAGCGCCATCGTCCCCCGCACAACGATCTGGTTCGACTCCTCGTCCACCGTCATCTTCGCGTAGTCGGGCACAAAGTCCTTCAGCGCCTCGCCGAGCGTCTTGGCAGTCGAGTTGTCGAGCCGGTAGATCTTTTCCGCCACCGTGCCGATGTCCTGGCGCCCGATCACGCTCTCGTCCGGCCCGATGACCGGCACGTCGTAGCGCATCAGGTCAACCATGTCGCGCAACATGATCAACTCTTCCGTCTCGATCACCGCGATGTCCAACTGACGCATCGCCAGAAACACGAGGTCCAGCGCCTTGTCCTGCGACAGCGGCTTGTCGTTGATGATCGTGATCTTCCGCTTCATCACCTCCGGCGCCGGAATCACAACCTTCCCCGTCGTCTCCACGATGAACGGCACGAGGTCCTCAACCACCACATCGTTGAACGCCAGCACCGTCGTCGAGCCGTTCGTCTCCCGGCGACCCGGCGCACCACCGTTCTGTGCCGGCGCAAAGTCCGCAGCCAAGCCGATCGCAAGCGAAACGCACGCCAGTAGTGTCGAAGCGCGGTAGTTCATTCCGAATCATCCCCGTTGTCGTTGGTGGTTTCCTCGACCCGATCCTTCTCAAGGAACCGGTCCGTATTGCGAACAAACAGCGGCACATCGAACTCGACGCCCTTCCACTCAAGACGCGCCGACCACGGCGGACTGACAGCGAGCACGCGAACACCGTCCGACTCATCGCCGATCGCCACGATCTCGCCCGTATCGAACCACACCGTCTCGCCAAGAATCCCGATGATCTTCGCCCCGCCGTACCGGCTCGGGGGCGGCGG
>CALFMQ010000334.1 GCA_937879825.1 uncultured Phycisphaerales bacterium | reverse complement strand
GTGTAGTCCATGGCGGTGGAATACAACCCCCCTGAAGCGCGGAAGTACCTGAACTCCTGCGGCTGATCGGGTGTCCAGTACTTGGACCACTCGTTGGTGATTTCGTCGCGGTCGTAGGTTGGGATCATCCTCGGTGCCCACGGTGCATCGGTCGTGAACGCGGTGTGCGTGTCGGTCATTCCAACTGGCAGCAAGATATCGCGCTCGATGTTGGACTCGACCGGTTCGCCCGTGATGCGGGCAACGATCGCGCCGAGGGTGAACGAGTTGGCATCGGAATAAATGAACTGCTCGCCGGGCGCGTGTTGCGGGCCTTGATGGCCGCAGGCGTCGACGATCTGTTGCAGGTTCTCGCAACTCATCGCGGGGATCGGCCAGCTGCCTTGCTCGAACCCGCTGCGGTGTGTGAGGAGCTGTTCGACGGTGATCGAGCGGCTGTTTTCGTTGTCCCATGACGAGAAGTACTCGCTGGGGCGCGAGTCCAACCTGAGACGGCCCTGATCGATGAGCATCAATGCGGCCGTGCCTGTGAAGGGCTTGGTCATGGAACGGACGCGGTAGATCGAGTTCCGCGCGAGCGGCACGCGCGCTTCTCTGTCGCTCCAGCCGACGGTCTCGTGGAGGACGATTTTGCGGTCCTTGACGATGAGCATCTCGGCCCCAACGAGACGGTCGTTGTCTACGAAATGCTGGGCCAGATCGACAAGACTTTCCAGCTTCTCGGGATCGAGCCCGACCTCGTCTGGCGAGCCGATCTCGAACCCCCCCATCTTGCCGCTTGCGGTACCGGGGGCCGAACAGGCCGAGAGACCGCAGGCAAGAACCAGGAAGGCGGTCAGGAGTCTGAGCATGGGCCGCATCGTACCGGGAGGTCCCCAGAGTCCCGTCTCCCGCGTCTTTCTGCTTCGGGGAGTTGCCCCAGATGCGGTTGGACCGGGATGATCGGTCGGGTATGCTTATCGGTTCGCCCCCGGTCGGCCGGGGGTGGCGGCGAGATTCGGGTGGTGGCCCGGCGCTGCAACACAATGAAGATTTTCAACCCCGCCCCGTCCCGGGCGGGATCGACCGGATGTGCGGCGCGATGATCGCCGGTGCCGGTCGGGGCGCTTCGCCGACCGTGGCGCACGGGACGAAGGGAAATCAATGATTGACGAAATGCTGATTCAGTCTCTGGGTATCGGTGACGACGATGCCACCGCGATGATTAATGCTGCGTTCGGCGCCGAGGTCGCTGAGGGCAACATGGATCACCTGATCGAGGAGCAGGGCGCCGACCTGACGCCGGACCAGATCCTCACGGGCAAGATCATCGGGATGGCGGGGAACGATGTCGTCGTCGATGTCGGGCTCAAGAGCGAGGGGCTGATCGACAAGGGTGAGTTCGATGACCCGGCGGACATCCGTCCGGGCGCGACCGTTCAGGTGCTGCTCGAGACGCTCGAGGGCAAGGACGGGACGATTCAGCTCTCCAAGCGCAAGGCCGACCGCATCATCGCGTGGCAGCGCATCATGGAGACGACGAAAGAAGGCGACATCGTCGAGGGTCGCGTGGTCCGCAAGATCAAGGGCGGTCTGCTGGTTGACATCGGCGTGCTGGTGTTCCTGCCGGCGTCGCAGGTTGATATCCGTCGTCCGGGCGATGTGGGCGACTTTGTCGGGCGCACGGTCCGGGCCGAGATTCTCAAGATCGACCGGGAGCGCCGGAACATCGTGATCTCGCGGCGGAAGCTGGTTGAGCACGAGCGCGAGGCGGCCAAGAAGCGTCTGCTGGGCCAGGTGAACGAGGGCGATGTCGTCAAGGGCGTTGTGAAGAACATCGCGGACTTCGGCGCGTTCATCGATCTGGGCGGCATCGACGGCCTGCTGCACATCACGGATATGTCCTGGGGCCGGGTGAATCACCCGTCGGAGATGCTCAACATCGGCCAGACGATCGAGGTGAAGATTCTCAACATCGACCACGAGCGTGAGAAGATCGCGCTGGGCCTGAAGCAGCGCGAGGCGTCGCCCTGGGAGGAGATCGAGAAGAAGTACCCGGTCAACAGCCGCATCAAGGGCGAGGTCGTCAACCTGATGTCCTACGGCGCGTTCGTGCGTCTGGAGGACGGCATCGAGGGTCTGGTGCACATCTCGGAGATGTCGTGGACCCGCCGGATCAATCACCCGTCGGAACTGGTGAAGGTTGGCGACGAGGTCGAGGTTGTTGTTCTTGACATCAACAAGGACAAGCAGGAGATCTCGCTGGGCATGAAGCAGATCGAGGTCAACCCGTGGGAGTTGGTCGCGGAGAAGTACCCGCCCGGGACGATCATCGAGGGCTCGGTGCGGAACCTGGCGAACTACGGCGCGTTCATCGAGATCGAGCCGGGCATCGACGGGCTCCTGCACGTGTCGGACATCTCGTGGACGAAGAAGATCGCGCACCCGAACGAGGTGTACAAGAAGGGCGATGTCGTCAAGTGCGTGGTTGTCGATGTGGACCAGGAGAAGCAGCGTGTCGCGCTGGGCGTGAAGCAGCTCAGCGAGGACCCGTGGGTCGAGGCGATCCCCGGCGCGTACCGCCCCGGCATGGTCGTTCGCGGCGTGGTCACGAAGATCACGAACTTCGGCGTGTTCGTGGAGCTCGAGGACGATCTCGAGGGCCTGCTGCACATCTCCGAACTGGCGGACCACAAGGTCGAGAACCCGCACGACGTGGTGAAGGCCGGCCAGGAACTGGATGTGAAGATCCTGCGAGTGGACGTGAGCGATCGGAAGATCGGTTTGTCGCTCAAGCGTGCCCAGTGGGGCTCGGTTGACGAGGAGCGTCACGAGCGCGAGCAGGGTCGGACGGGCGCCCCGACGCAGGGCGGCATGGGCGACCACGGCGCGATGGGTTCGGACAAGATCCAGCTCTGATCGTTCGGTCGCGTGACGAAAAAACACACAAGGCCCGGTCGTGCGAGCGATCGGGCCTTTATCATTCCGTGAAACAATGGTGTGGCGGGCGCGCGGGCGCGCTGATGACGGGTTCTGCTCCTACCCTGTTGCTCGCCGCGGCTTTGGTGCTCAGCACATCGCCAGGAAGGTCAGGAGGGTGAGGACCATGATGCGTTTGCGGTTATCGGTGAGAGCGACGAATGCGCCCGCCCTCGCTGCAATGACCTGTGCCATGCGCTGCCTCTTTCCGGTTCTTGGAGTTGTCTGGAGAGAGACAGTTCAAAGCGCGTGCCGGGTGTGCCAGGAGGGGCTCCGACCGCGATTGCGACGCGGGAGGGGCGATTCGGCGGTCGGCGCGGTGTTGCGCCGCGTCAACGCGTTGTCTGCACGCAACATCATGGTGACCACGGTTGTTGCGGGAATGGTGTGCACACTGGGGCCGATAAGCGGGGCGCGTGCGGAGGCGGTGCCGGCGCCGATGGACGCGATGGAGGCGTATCGGACGGTGCGCGGGTGGGTGGACTCTGGCGCCATCGATGCGATGGCTGACGATGTGGGTCCGGTGAGCGATCCCGAGGGGTTGCGTGCGGCGTGCGTGACGATGCGCCTGGATGGGCGCGTGATTGGGCGCGGGCTCTCGTGGGCGGGTGACGGGCGGGATCTGCACGTGTCGGCGCGACGCGCCTGGCAGCGCGGCGTGGAGAGCGTCGGCGCCGTGATCGGTGATCGCGCGGCGGCGATCGCGCTGGACATCGAACTCGGCGGCGAGTTTGTGCCGCTGGTGGGCGAGACGGAACTGGACTTCCTGTCGCAGATCAATCCGGGGATCGACGGGATCGCGGTGCGTGCGGGCGAGCGGATCGGCGTGACCTTCCCGGGTCAGATGCTGGCATCGGGGTGGTCGGCGCAGCAGGCGTTGACGCACGCGATCGCGCCGCTGGGGTTGCCGCAGGTGGACTTCGCGACGCTTCGGAATCGGTATG
>CALFMQ010000333.1 GCA_937879825.1 uncultured Phycisphaerales bacterium | reverse complement strand
CGACCGCGGCTCCAAAGCCATCTTGCAGTTGGTCCGTTCCGAAGGTGTATATAACGGATCCGTCAATACCGGAGAACACTTGTGCAGTTCCGAAAACGGCGGAACTGGCACTACCCGGAGCGCTGATAATGACGTCGTCGAAGCCGTCACCGTTGACATCGCCCACGCCCGCAACCGATCTTCCGAAATATGAGTCGGCGCTTGGGCCACGAAACAAGTACAACAGGGAGCCGTCGGCGCCGGAATAGATATATGCACTTCCGCTCAAGTTTCCGTTGACATCAGTACCCGTGGCCCCAACAATGAGATCGTTCAAACCGTCATTGTTGACATCGCCGGCGCATGCGACGGAAAATCCGAATAGATCACCGTCCGCCTCTCCGAGGATTGAGGACGTTGGGAAGTGCGCGAATTGCGCGGCGGCAATCGATGTGGGTGTCACAAGCACGAGAATCGGGAATATTCGTCCGAGCATCGGGGACATGATACGCTCCTGAATGCTTCTTATTCTCTGAGTTTTCCCATGTGTCGAGCTGGCACGCGCTGCAATTCTACCTGATCCATGCCGTTCGGCAATCGGAAATGAGATCGCCCTTTGAGATTAAGTTGCATCTGTTCGGCCAGACTTCACGCGTACGAATGCAGGCCCGAGATCACGAAGTTGATGACGCGTTCGACCGTTGATGGGCTTGCCGACTCAATAGGTGTAGTTGGCGTTGGGGTCCGACGAACCGAGGGAGCCGGCGTAGGTTGAGCCGACGACGTTGGCCGCGTTGTTTGCGGCGAAGACGATGGGCGCCAGGGCGTTTCCGGCGACGATGTCCCAGTTGACGGTGTTGCCGGAGCAGGTGTTGCGGATGACGATGTTGCCGGTGCTGTCGATGTCGATGCCGCGATCGGCGCTTGTGCAGTTGTTGCCTTCGATGCGGTTGTCGGTGCTGGTGATGTGGATGCCCGCGCCGTCGCCGGGTGAGCCGTTGAAGTTGCAGGTGTTGCCTCTGATGATGCATCCGGAGCTGGCGACGATGCCGTCGGTAGCGTTGGCGCGGCTGGTGCAATCGATCACGGCGCACCCGGAGCTGGTGCTGATGCCGCTGGAGCCGTTGCCGGAGGCCGTGCAGGCGTCGATGGTGCTGCCGACGCCGGCGCTGATGCCGATTCCGGTGTTGTTGAAGGAGGCGCAGTTGGCGATGTTGGCGCCGCTGCTTGTGCCGATGCCGCCGCCGCCGTTGAGGTAGACCGAACAGTTAGAAATGGTTGCGGTCGTGCCGGTGCTGATGCCGCTGCCGGAGTTGGAGGACACTGTGCAGTTCAGGATGGTGCACCCGGCGTTGGTCAGGATGCCGCTCGAGTTGTTGTATACCGAGCAATCGATGACGGCGGACCCGGCGCCGATTCGGATGCCGCTGCCGGTTGTGTTCCCGCTCACGCGGACTTTCTCGACGCGGCAGTTGCGTGCGCTGGTGAAGTTGAGATCGATGCCCTCGTCGCCCCAATCGCGGATCGAGCCGTTGATGACGGCGATGTTGACGAGGTTGTCGAGGGTGACATTGACGCCGTCGAAGAGCCCCATGCCGGGTACGCCGACGAGATCGAAGCCGTTGAGATCGAGTGTGACGCCGCTGGAGGCGATCTCGATGCCGTGCTTGCCGATGACGCCGGTGATGTTGCCCTGGAGGTAGTAGGAGCCGGGCTCGGTGATCTTGAAGAGGGAGTCGGCGTCTCCCGGCGAGTTGTCGGCGCTGATCGCTGTGCGCGGTTCGACTTCCGACAGCGTTTTCATGGTGGGTGTGACGACGCCCGGCGGGGGGTTGAGGTCCCCGGCGAGGACAGCTGTTGCGATGACGAGCAGCGGGGCTGTGAGTGTCAGGGCTTTGCGTGGCGTGTTCATGGCATCTCCTCAAGTAGTGCTGGGTCGCTCCACTGGGAGATTATGCGAGGGATGGCACGCGATCGGCCAGGATCCCGCGTGAAAGGTGCTCGCGACAGCGTTCGAATGTCCAATGGGGCCCTCGCTTGCGCTTCGGGCTCGTGTGTCCGTCAGCACTGGACATGGCTCACCCGACTTCGTCGAGATGAGCCATGGCACCCGCCCCCCCGTCCCCGTTGTCACGCCCCTCATCCGTCACTCGCTTTGCTCGTGCCGCCTTCTCCCCCCCTCCCCGGAGGGGAGAAGGAGCGTTGTTCACGCGTAGGAGTGCAGGCCTGAGATGATGAAGTTGATGACGATCCAGTTGAAGAGCATGACGGCGCAGCCGGCGACGGCGAGGATGGCGGTCCAGAATCCCTTGTCGCGGACCTTGAGCCGGACATGCACGAGGATCAGGAAGATGAGGAAGGTGTTGAGGGCGAAGACTTCCTTGGGGTCCCAGCCCCACGGGCGGCCCCAGGAGTGGTCGGCCCAGATCGCGCCCATGATCAGCCCTGCCCAGAGCATGACGAAGGCGAGTTCCATGAGGATCATGGTCGCACCGTCGAGGACTTCGGAGAGTGTGGTTTTGTGCGCGTCGTGATGGTCCGCGCCCGATGCGTGGAGCAATGCGGCTGCGCCTCCGGCGCGGGCGTAGGCGTGGTCGGTGGTGAAGAACCGGCGGGCGAGGTAGAGCAGCGCGGTGACGGACGCCATGAAGATGAGCGCGTAGGACGCGATGATGACGTTGGTGTGGATGTAGAGCCAGATGTCGTTGAGGACCGGCATTCGGTTGGTGATGTTGGCGTCGAGTTGGGGGATGTACTTGGCGGCCATGATGGCGCAGGATGCGCCGACGGCGCCGGTGAGCGCGAACATGTTGCGCATGGGGGAGCGGCGGGCGATGAGTTCGAAGCCGATGGCGAGGAGCGCGCCGAACCAGAATGCGGTGGTGACGGCCTCGAACATGTTGGAGTTGGGCCAGCGGCCGGAGACGTACCAGCGGAGGAGCAGGGCCGCGGTCTGGAGGAGGAAGGCGATGGTGAAGACGGAGAGGCCGAGGATGCGTGCGGCTTTCCACTTGTAGATGACGCCCCCGAGCAGGAAGACCGAGGCGAGGAGGTAGACGAGCCAGACCCAGAGGAAGCCCTTGTTCTTGAAGTACATGCTCTCGAAGGAGAGTTTCTGGGTGGAGGGGTAGGCGGCGGGATTGATGGTGGCGAGGGGGGCGCAGAAGTCGGCGAGCGCGCGGTTGGCGGCGTCGGCGTCGAGGTTGCGCCATGCTTTTTCGAAGTCGGCCCAGTTGGTGCGCAGCGCGGAGCGGAGGGAGGTGTCGAAGCCGGACTCCGTGAGTGCGAGGCCGCCTTGCTGGGCGTTGTCCTCCCAGAGCGCATCGACGGAGAACCACGGGGCGTCGGGATTGGTGGGGTGTGGGATGAGTTTGAGTCGGGCGCCGAGTTCGGCGTGGTTCTTGAGGAAGACGGCGGAGTCGATCTGATTGACGAACTTGGCGGTGCGGATGAGGTCGGCGCGGCGGGACTCGAAGAAGGCGATGGAGGCGGGGTGGCGGAGGAGCGACTCGGAGACGAGGCCGGTCTTGAGGATGGTGTTCTGGCGTGCGTCCTCGAGCGGGACGGCCGCGCCGAGGAGGGTCTTGATGAACTCCAGGCGCATGGTCTTGTTCTTGATGTAGATGATGTCGGCGGTCTGGTAGATCTCGGGGCGGATCATCATGTCGAGGTAGAGGAAGTCGTAGTTGAAGCCCCCCCCGTCGACATCCTGATGGCCGGTGATCATGCCGACGATTTCGTGGGCCATGGAGTCGAAGGACTTGATGCGGCCTTCGGTCTGCACGGCGGCGCGGTCGAGGGGTGAGAGGTCGAGCTGCGAGGCGAACTCGCGGAGGACATCGCCCGCGCGGCGCGTGTCGGCGTCGGCGATCTTGGGCGCGGGGGGGACGCTCATGCCGTGCTGGGCGAGCGCGGATGAGGCGAGTGCGAGCAGCGTGATGATGAGTGTGGTGATTTGTTTCATGACTCGGCTCCTTGGGGAGCGGCTTGCAATCGTTGTCTGGCTTTGTCGCCGAAGTCGCCGCGGGCGACGGCGGCGCGGACTTTGTCGGCGCGGCGGCGCTTGATGATGGGCTTGAAGTAGAAGGCGTAGATCATGCCGGCGACGGAGATGGCCGAGCCGACGAGCTGGAGGACGACGCCGTGGCGGTTGCCGACGCCCAGCCCGGTGAATGTGAGGCCGGTGGTCTGCCGTTGCTGGTTGGGGGCGTCCCAGAAGGACTGGAAATACCAGTAGCCGCCGAAGGGTTTGGGGTTGTTGACGGCGACGGTGCGCTTCTCGGAGAACTCGCCGTCGCGCTGGAAGGCGACGTGCGAGACCCAGTCGCGGACGCTTGCGGCGGAGCCGGAGAAGCCGCCGACATGGGTGAGGAGTTCGAAGTCTTCGAGGATGACGGGCGCGGGGAGGTCCATGCGCCGGCGCGCGATGGCGATGTCGAAGACGCGGCCGTCGGAGAGGGTGAAGCGGGCGGGGGGTGTGCCGGAGACGAGGCGCTGCTGCGTCTCGTCGTCGAGGATGTAGCGGTCGAATGTGAGCCACTGGGTGTGGGTTGTTGCGGCGTCCTGAATCTCGACGCGGAGCATGGTGGCGGCGCGGGCTTCGTCGGTGTTGTTGTCGCGTCGTTCGAAGGGGACGATGATCGGCTTGGACTCGACGCGCGCATCGGGCATGTAGCGCTGGACGGTTAGGGTGAGCGCATCCTGGATCTTGACCGATGCGCCGGAGTGGAGGGGCAGGCCGTCGGGGAGGTCGATGAGGCGGCCGATGGCGCGGAGGCCGACATCGGCGGGTCCTGCGACGAGCGTGAGGGCGGGGATGCCGGGGTCGAAGAGCGTGTTGATCTCGGGTGAGGGCTCGACCTTCCGGGGCATGTCGGCGCCGGGTTCGAGGACGAAGTCCTGCGTTTCGCCGATGACGCCCGAGGCGAGCATGGGGACCCAGCGCGAGAAGACGCGGTCGGGCGTGCGGATGTCGATGAGCGCGCCGATGTCGGGCTCGTGGTTGATGACCTGGCGGAAGCGGACTGCGTATCCGGTATCGCCCACGGCGACGAAGTCGGGGGGTGTGGTCTGGGTGTTGAGGTCGTCGAGATTGAGTTCGAGCGTGTCGCCCGACTCGGGGATGTGGACGATGAGGCGCTGCGACTCGCGGGCGGAAAGGTCGCGGATCTCGTCGAGGGAGCCGACGGTGCGGAGCTCGATGTTGCCTTGGAGCGCGGTGCGCTGTTCGGGGTCGGAGGCGACGAGTTGGACGGGGCGCTCGGGGTTGCCCTCGGTTGCGAGCGTGAAGTTGACGACGGGGTTGCGCGCATCGGGCGAGGTGCCGGGCACGAACTGGCTCTGCATGTGCGCGTAGCGGAGGTGGGCGGTGATGCGGGCTGTCGCGTTGGTGAGCGGGTCGGCTTCGTCGGCTTTCTTCGTCTCGAGGAGGAGGCGCTGGGCGCGCCACTTGCCCATGAGTTCTTCGGGAATCCAGATTTCGCGCGGGTTGTCGATGTAGTCGTTGTAGCGGGGGAGTCCGGGGAGGGGGCGCTGGTGCCAGCGGCCGGGGACGTTGTTGACGACCTCGCGCACGTACATGACGGCGCTGTCCTTGACCCAGAAATACTGCTGCGGATCGGGGACGAGGGAGAGTTTGATGTTCTCATCGAAGAGGACGCGGCCCTCGAACTCGGGGAGCGTCTTGACGCGCTTGGGTCCTTCGGCGGAGGGGACGAGGTCCTGCGTGAGTTGCGGGTAGCCGTCGAGGAGTTGGCGGAAGAACGTGCCGGTGGGCGTGGTGCAGACGACGGTGATTGCGAATGCGGTCTTGCCTTCGAAGCCGGGGGAGATGATGGGCCAGTTGGGGTCCATCATGGCGACGCGGAAGGAGTAGTTGCCTTCGGGCGTGCGGAACTCGCCGCCGCTGCCGGAGAGCGCGGCGAACTGCTGTGGTTGCTGTCCGGGGATCTCGACCTGGATGCGCCAGCGGAAGACGGGCGTGTCGCCTTCGACTTTGGCGGCGAAGTACCAGACGCTCGAGAGCGCGAGGATGATGATTCCCAGGTGGATGAGCCAGACGCCCAGGTTGACGGCGTTGAGCCGGATGCGCCGGACGGTGACGACGCTCATGTTGAGGCAGAGGAGCGCGACGAGCGCGATGAAGACGGGGGTGTTGAACCACTCGTATTCGGTCATCTCGAAGGGGCGCCACTTGCGGATGAAGTCGTGTTTGACGGCGAAGCCGTCGGCGAATGATGGGTAGAGGATGCCCGCGGAGCCGACGGTGCAGTAGATGAAGATGAGCACCATGAGCACGATGCCGAAGCGGACGCTCGTGAAGAGGTCGAGGAGCCAGCGCAGGGGGTTGATGGAGCGCGGCGGCGCGGCGGCTGGGGCTGGCGCGGGTGGGGCGACTTCGTGCTCCGTCATCGGGGCGGGTCTCCGGGATGGGTCTTTAAGGACACTATCGGGGGCATGATGGTATGCCGACCGGGGGCGTTTGGCGTCGGGAACGGCCATCGAGATGCGGTGCGGGTAGAATGTGTGCGATGAGTTCCAATGACCAACATCGGGCGAAGGGGGAGCCGGTCACGATTCGGACGCTGCGGCGGATGGCGCGCGCGGGTGAGCCGTTCGCGTGCCTGACCTGCTACGACGCGACGACGGCGCGGATTCTCGAGTCGGCGGGCGTGCATGTGCTGCTGGTCGGGGACACCGCTGCGGAGATGATTCTCGGGTACGACTCGACGATCCACATGCCGCTGGAGGTGGCGATCGCGTTGACGGCGGGGGTGAAGCGGGGGGCGCCGCGGGCCTTCGTGATGGGCGATATGCCGTTTATGTCTTACCAGGCGAGCGCGGACGACGCGGTGCGGAACGCGGGTCGTTTTTTGACCGAGGGTCTGGCTGACATCGTCAAGTTGGAGGGCGATGCGTCATTTGCGCCGCTGGTGAAGCGGATGACGCGGAGCGGCATTCCGGTGTGCGGGCATGTGGGGTGCAGGCCGCAGTCGGTGAAGTTGTCGGGGGGGTATCAGTCCACGGGGCGGACGGCGGAGACGGCGCGGACGATCGTTGAGGATGCCGAGGCGATTGCCGAGGCGGGTTGCACGATGCTCCTGGTGGAGGCGGTGCCGGGTGAGATCGCGGACCGGATCATGGAGCGGACGCCGGGGATTCCCTTGATCGGGATCGGTGCGGGGTCGAGTTGTCACGGGCAGATTCTGGTCCTTCAGGACCTTCTCGGACTCACGCACTGGCAGCCGGGGTTTGCGACGCCTGTGGCCTCGATGGGTCAGGAGATCGAGCGAGCGGCGAGGGTGTGGATTGAGCGGGTGTCACGCCGCGGAGTGACCGATCATCGGTATGAGATGAAGGCGGGTGAGTCGGACAAACTGCGGGCGTGACCCGCGATTCCAAGGGGAGCGATTGCATGCGTCGATTCAACTCTTTCGCGCCGGCGTTGGTTGTGCTGGTGCTGACGATGTCGGTGATCGTGTTTGCGCCGCGGCTGATGAGCGGGATTCAGCGGACGAGGACGCTGGCGACGATTCGACTGGCGCAGGCGAAGTTGGATCAGCCGTCGGGCATCCTCGAGCAGCTGAACGAGGCGTACGAGTCGATCGCGGAGGCGACGCTCCCGGGCGTTGTGCATATCGAGGCGAAGACGAGCATGCGCGACTTCGTGAACAATCGGCGCACGGGCGACGCGATGCCCGCGCCGGGTTCGACGGGGTCGGGCTGGGTGTACAACGAGGGCGGGCACATCATTACGAACGCGCACGTGGTGTCGGGTCACGAGACGATCGAGGTTGAGTTCCATGACGGGCGGGTGCGCGAGGCGGAGGTTGTCGGGCTCGACAGCGCGACGGATATCGCGGTGCTGAAGGTCGGCAATGTGAGCGGGCTGTTCCCGCTGCGGCGCGCGACCAACGAGCCGGTGCGGATGGGGGATCAGGTGTTCGCGTTCGGCTCGCCGTTCGGGATCAAGTTCTCGATGAGCCGCGGGATCGTGTCGGGCCTCGGGCGGGGCGACGCGGCGCACATGATGGGGATGCGGCGCGGGTACACGAACTTCATTCAGACGGACGCTGCGATGAACCCGGGGAACTCGGGCGGGCCGCTGGTGGATATCTACGGGCGCGTGATCGGGATGAACGCGGCGATCGCGAACAATGCGCAGCCGGATCAGGAGACGGCCGGGTTCAGCGGGCAGTCGGCGGGCATCGGGTTTGCGATTCCGCTTGAGACGGTTGAGTCGGTGGTGGATCAGATCATCGACTCGAAGATGGTGCTGCGCGGGTACCTGGGCGTGCTGATCGGCGACACGAGCGCTGAGTACGCCGAGAGCATCGGCCTGAATCGGCGCGGCGTGGTGGTGACGGGCGTGCCGGACGATCAGCCGGCGTACGGCGCGGGGATCCGCACGGACGATGTGATTATCGAGATCGACGGGACGGCGACGCCGACGACGCCCGTGTTGATGGCGACGATCAGCGCCAAGCCGCCGAGCCATGTGGCGATGATCAAGGTGTGGCGCGACGGCAAGGTCGTGGAGTT